>NZ_CP073588.1:1513636-1816363 GCF_021560015.1 Shewanella vesiculosa
TGCCACGCTTCCAATCACCGCAATATCATAGTCGGTTAAGTGGAAAAGCCACACTAAAGCGGCGCCAACAGCAATAGCAAACATCGACGCTGGCCAAGTCGGTTTAAAGCGTTTCATTGCAAAGTAGACAATTACGGTAAGGATGGCCATCAATAGCGTCGGAATATGGGTTTGCGACAAATAGCTTGGCGCACCACCTAAGCGTTCAAGTAAGTATTTTTCATCAAAGGTAAAACCGAATATTTTCGAAAATTGGCCGACAATAATGGTAATGGCGACACCATTGAGTAGTCCCATTAGAATAGGTTTTGATAAAAAGTCCGCTAATACACCTAATTTAAATCGACTGGCGATTAAACACCAAAAACCGGTCATCACGGTCATGGTCATCACTAATTGCCAATGTTTAAGGCTGTCGCCGGCCGCTAAAGGTGTCACTACCGCAGCAATAACCGCACAAGTTGCCGCATCGGGACCAACAATAAGTTGTCTTGAGGTGCCAAATAAAGCGTAGATGATCATAGGTAACACGCAAGAGTACAACCCCACCGCGGCATTGACTCCGGTTAATTGCGCATAAGCAATTGCCACAGGTAACGCAACCGCGGCAACAGACAAACCGGCGCGAACATCATCCTTGAGCCAGCTTCGCTCGTAACGAGAGAAAGTCTCTAAACCTGGCATAAAATCATACAAACGACTCAGTACCACAACAACCTCAATACTTATAATCTAGGTTGTTATCATAGTTTTATTTCAAATTAATTACGACATATTCACCTGTGATAAATAAACATATTTCAGGATGGGACATACGCAGCAAAAAAAGCCGAGCATATTATGCTCGGCTTGTTAGATACTCACAATCGCAACACGGTCATTCGCTTTGGCGATAAAAAAGCATCAATGCATCACTGTAATTTTAGTTGATACACAGTTGTGGTGCCGCTAACTTCATTACCAATCAGTAACAATGGCAAGCCTGTCGGGCTATATTGGCTGGCAATAAACTTCATCCCTTCTGGGCCTAAATCACCTGCTAATGTCGCATCACCTTCAACCTCACCAGTATCGGTATCAATGACATAATCAGCATCAAAGTTACGGTTGCTGACATAATCGACAAACGATACTGCAAATGGATTAGTAATATCGTAAATCATAAATCCAGAGGTACGCTCTAAACCAATAAAGGCATAAGTACGTGAGCCTATTTGGCCAAGAGCGAGTGCCTCTGGCTCTGGACCTTTATCGTCACTGCGGCTATCACCTTTGTTTTCATCGTTATTATTATTGAAGTTCATTGCCAATATCGCAGCAGTAATTCGTTCAAAATCACCAGCGCTGTCAAATACTTGCTGGCCATCTGCAGTCCAAATCGAAAATGAACGCCCGCCATAAGCAACAATTTTATCCATTAAGCCATCATTGTTGTCATCACCCATACTGGTGGTGACTTTTAAGCGCCCAAGCTGTGTTTTATCTTGCGCTGCGGCAAATTGTGGATGGTTTGGATCTAAGCTTAGATCTGCAGCACGAGCCTCTTCGGAAAAACCGGCGTAATCTCGTGAATCCCCCTCATTGGCGGTGACAATAAAATCAGTATTATTCCAGCGATAACTGGCTATCGTATCTGGCTGATACATACCATACACCCCAGCGTAAGCCTGTATATTTATGGCATCATCTTTATCACTGGCATCGATTTTATTGGCGTCTAAGCCAAAGTCTTTAAGCCCTAAAGCAATAATACTTTTTACCGCTGCCGCCTTGATATCAATCACTGCAATGGCGTTATTTTCTTGTAAACTGACGTAAGCAGTTTGGCTGTCTGGCGACACGGCAATATATTCAGGCTCTAAATCTTGCGCGACACTCGCTCCAGGGCCATTGATCTTAATCAATGGACTCAGTTCTGCATTACGTGAACCACCAACATTAAAATCATTGAAATCGATTAGGGTAGCCGTTGTGGCAGGCACACCATTAGTGATTGCAATTAACGCGATAGAACCTTCAGGGTCGATATCATAAGCACTATTTGGCTCACCTTCGTTGGCGACTAATAACATGCTACCGTCAGGGCTGAACACGACATTGTCGGGTAATGCTCCAACGTCAACAAATGACAAGTACTGGGGTAACTCACTGTCTGATAAACGATAAAATGCAACAATGCCATTACCTTGGGTTGCATTACCTAAGGCGTCTGCTCGTTCAACGGCAGCGGCGAGTAAATTACCCGATACACTGACGCTGTTAACTGCACCTAATAAAGCTAAGCCAGTATCGACACTGATATTTAAATCCGTTTTTTTGCTGAGATTATTTAAACTGTAACCGGCTTCAGCGTAAACCGGCGCTTGAGTTAACATCGATAAATCAACGACATCAACTTTGCCACTTTGAGCATTGACGACAAAAGCGCTTTGGCTTGCAGGATGATAATCAACAATTTCTGCGGCACTAAGACCATAAACACCTGATTGATAACGCCCCACTAAATCAGCGCTCAGAGTATTATGGGCTTGATTACACATTATTTGTGTTTGCGCCGCATCAACTTCACTTGCATCTAAAACACCATCACTATTGATGTCTACTCCGGTTTCAATTTGCTGGCCACCGAATGGACATTGTGCATCGCCGACAGCAAGCGAGGTTAACGCAACCAGGGCTGACAACCCAACGTCTCCATTGGTGCCATCCATGCCCTGAGCCCCCGCTTGTCCATCGTCACCATTGCATGCCGTTAGCAACATAGTGGCCATGATTGAAGAAACCAGTAGTGCCGTTTTACCTTGAGGGAAGCGTTTCATAAACTAAAGTTCCGAATTAAGTTATGCAAAATAATGCCAACAACTTAGACAATCAAGGTGAAGTTTTAATGACAACAATGTTGCATTTTTGTTCTATTTGAATTCACTCTATTGCCTTAATGTAAATGCTATTTAGCTAAATTATTCATTACAAATTCAGGCTCAGAAAATGCGCCATAGCGTGGTAAACTAACGAAAATTTCGCCATTTGCAGCAGAAACGCACAAAGCACATGAGGTTCCCGTGGTATCGCCATCAAAGTCCAACTCAGCTCCAGTATCAGCGGGTATTCCCCACTTAGCGATGTTAATACCTATGCTTGCCGCGATTGTCGCCATTACTCCTTTAGCCATCGACATGTACTTACCAGCGATGTCTACATTGGCCTTAGGGTTTGATACCGACATCACGACAGTGCAACAATCGCTGAGTATTTATCTGGCGGGCTATGCATTAGGCATGCTGATATTTGGCCCATTGGCCGATAAGATAGGCCGACGTCCACTGGTCATATTTGGCTTATTAGGCTTCACGATTATTAGCTTACTTATTGCATTAAGTACCAGTATTGAACAATTTTTGATATTGCGTTTTGCACAAGCTCTGATTGGTGCTGCTGCCACGGTTGTGGTGCCTGGCTACATTAAAGAGATTTATGGCGACAATACCGCCAAAGGCATGTCTTATGTCAGCCTTATTATGATGTTAGCGCCATTACTTGCACCTACTTTGGGCAGTTTGATAATGGAACTCGGCGATTGGCATCTTATCTTCTTAAGCCAAAGTTGTTATGCCATCACATTATTAGTCTTAGTATTATTTAAACTAAAAATGCCCAGCGATAAAGACCTAGGCAGTCGTAGTCAAAAGACCTTTTTAGGCGGCTACTACACAGTCTTTGCTCGCAATGGCGTCAAACTGAATTTATCCAGCGGTGTATTAACTTCATTTGCGTTCTTTTGTTACTTAACCGCTTCGCCTTTTATCTACATGGAAGTGTTTAATTTAGATAAATCGCTGTTTGCGATTTTATTTAGCACCAATGTGGGAGCCTTGATGCTCGCCAACATTGTCAACTCTAGAGTGGTTAGCCGATTCGGCTCCAAACGGATGTTACATGTGTCAACTTTCTTCGGAGTCATTGCCGCAACTGGCCTGCTAGCCGTTAATTTACTCGACTTAAGTTATCACTTTACCGTGTTAATGCTTATTCCTTTAATGGGCTCGCTAGGGGTGATGTCGGTCAATGCCGACGCCATCGTATTAATGAAATTCAAGCAAGAAACCGGTACTGCCACCGCAGTGATTGGTACGCTACGCTTTGGTTTTGGCGCAGTTGCGGGGCCACTGCTGGCGTATTTTTATGACGGTACCGCTGTGCCTTTTGCAGCCTTGATGCTTGGCGCTATTTTATTAGTCGGGCTATGTCAGTTTTTTCAAAGTACCTTATCGAAAAATAAGACCCTTTAATCAATAAAGTATTACCACAAATAAAGTCATCGATATCGGTGGCTTTATTCTTATGAGAGTGCCAAAAAAATCAACCCTCCCCTTCGCTTAACTCATTGATTAATAATGATCAGAACAAGGTACTAATCTGGCTACTTCCCAGTGACTCTCTGGCCTTGTTGTTTAGCACATATTCATCAATAAACAGCAAAGAAAATCGCAGCACTCATTCAGCTAGTAATAAAAAAACCACCCAATATATATGTGTGTAATCTTGATTCACCAATCCCTGGCTCAGCAGCGATTAAATGACTGTACCAAGCAAAATCGTTATGACCACGGCAAAAGTAAGGCAAATCAAACACGCTATTTTCACATATGAATTGAAACTCAGTTGAACTCGATCTTCATCTCCATACACTTAAGTGCATTCCTGCAATGCCACATTCGACCGCTAATTAGGTTGCTAAGTCGCTAATATTTAGCTGTTAACTTCAGTATAAATAGTGCAGCGCTTTATTGATAAACACCCACGGCTTTCAACCCCTAAATAAAAATCATAAACATGAAACTATTTCAACAAACAAAAATAATTAACCAAAGGGGTTGCAGTAAAAATAAATTTACATAAGATGGAGGCAAGTTACTGCTTCAGTAACGATAAAACCAGCCATTGAATATTACGACAGCAATATTCAATCTTCGAGTTTGAATTATCCTTCAAGCTTATTGATAAAACGATTACCGTCGTTGTATACAAGATACTGTTTACCATACGGTAACTTAATAAGGATGTATTTCATGGAAAAGCTTTCTGGCGCGAGTATGATCGTGCGCTCATTAATTGATGAAGGTGTCAGCCATATCTTCGGTTACCCCGGCGGTTCGGTGTTAGACATTTACGATTCTCTGCACAAAATATCTGGTATCGAACACATCTTAGTACGTCATGAGCAAGCTGCCGTGCACATGGCAGATGGCTACGCACGCGCTACCGGAAAAGTCGGCGTGGTACTTGTGACCTCAGGCCCTGGTGCAACCAACGCAATTACCGGGATTGCCACCGCGTACATGGATTCAATTCCGCTAGTAGTGCTGTCTGGTCAAGTACCGAGTAATTTGATTGGTAATGATGCCTTCCAAGAATGTGACATGATTGGTATTTCACGCCCTATCGTAAAACACAGCTTTTTAATAACCGACGCTAAAGACATTCCTGAAACAGTCAAAAAAGCCTTCTTTATTGCAGCAACAGGTCGCCCAGGCCCAGTGGTAATTGACTTGCCAAAAGACTGCTTAAGCCCAGATATACTGCATGATTATATTTATCCAGACAGCGTAAAAATGCGCTCATACAATCCAACAACTGTTGGTCATAAAGGCCAAATCCGTCGCGGCTTGCAAGCTTTATTAGCGGCTAAAAAACCTGTGTTATATGTCGGTGGTGGCGCGATAATTTCGGGTTGTGACGCACAAATTCTGGCGCTTGCAGAGCGCTTGAACATCCCAGTGGTCAGTACCCTAATGGGCTTAGGTGCATTTCCAGGCACCCACAAACAAAGTTTAGGTATGTTGGGGATGCATGGTTTATATGAAGCCAATATGGCAATGCATAATACCGATTTAATCTTTGGTATTGGAGTCCGTTTTGACGACCGCACCACCAACAACGTTGAAAAATATTGCCCTAACGCAACCATTTTACACATCGATATTGATCCATCATCTATTTCTAAAACGGTTCGGGTCGATATTCCGATTGTGGGTTCTGCCGATAATATTCTAGACGCTATGTTAGATTTACTCGATGAAACGAACGACACCAATAATGCGACCGCTATGGCTGCTTGGTGGAGCGATATTGAAATTTGGCGCTCACGCCAAAGTTTAGAATTTGATCGCACCAGCGACAGAATCAAACCACAGCAAGTGATTGAAACCTTATACAAACTGACTAATGGCGATGCTTATGTGGCGTCAGATGTCGGCCAACATCAAATGTTTGCTGCCTTGTATTACCCTTTTGATAAACCTCGCCGTTGGATTAACTCGGGTGGATTAGGCACTATGGGCTTTGGTTTGCCTGCGGCAATGGGCGTTAAAATGGCGTTTCCTGAGGAAACGGTAGTATGCGTCACAGGTGATGGTTCTATCCAAATGAATATTCAGGAGCTTTCTACCGCACTGCAATATGACACTCCGGTGAAAATTATTAACTTAAACAACCGCTTTCTTGGCATGGTAAAACAATGGCAAGACATGATTTATTCCGGTCGTCATTCGCAATCCTATATGGACTCTGTACCTAATTTTGCCAAAATCGCCGAAGCTTATGGCCATGTTGGTATGAACATCAATCACCCTGATGAATTAGAATCAAAACTAGCTGAAGCATTGGCAATGAAAGATAAATTAGTCTTTGTTGATATCAGTGTCGACGAGACTGAACACGTATACCCAATGCTCATTCGTGGCGGTGCAATGAACGAAATGTGGCTAACCAAGACGGAGAAAAGCTAATGCGTCGTATTATTTCTGTATTACTTGAAAACCAACCAGGCGCATTATCACGAGTGGTAGGTTTATTTTCTCAGCGCGGTTACAACATTGAAAGCTTAACTGTAGCGCCAACTGAAGATACAACCTTGTCACGTTTAAATATTACCGTGATTGCAGATGCCAATATTCTCGAGCAAATTGAAAAGCAATTGCACAAGCTTATTGATATTTTGAAAGTAGCTAATATTACTGAGTCACCCCACATTGAACGTGAAATTGCCTTAGTAAAAGTGAAAGCTCAAGGCGATCAACGCGAAGAAGTCAAACGCACTGCAGATATTTTTCGTGGTCAAATTGTCGATGTGACTTCCAATATCTATACCGTGCAGATGGTTGGCACCAGCGATAAAATTGATGCATTTATCCACGCGATCACCGACATGACCAAGGTGATTGAAATATCACGTTCTGGTGTAGTAGGTTTAGCCCGTGGTGAAAAATCCATGAGAGCCTAACCGCAGCTTGTCTGAGGTAAAAAAAGCAGAGTCCCTAATAGTTATATAGTGGACTCTGCTTTTTTTTGGGCGATAAAGCCAGATACTCTCAACAGCTTATTGACTCAAGTTTAGATTTAACATTCATCACCATTGCATAAGGGTCAAGCTTGCCAAGCTTGACCATAAGCTTATAGACGCTAATAGCTTAGCTGTATAACGGCTGCGTATCGATAGGTTTAGCTTCAACAATATAACGATATTCGGCATTACCAGAGAGTTGATCAAACGGATAACAGGTGATCAAGGTTAAGTGTTTTTCTGCCGTAGGAGCAAGCACCTTCATGTCAGTTTCATGCACCACTTCGGTGGCCGTTATTTGATATAACACTCGCTCCCCCTCGGTACTATATAGCTCGATGATGTCGCCCAATTTTACATATTGTAAACGCATAAAGTGACTGTCACGATGACCCGCTATAATGGTATTCCCCTGCTCCCCTAACCCAGCGCCGCCTAGCATCAAACCCGGGCCAAAAGCCAAATTACGCCCAGAGGCCCCAGCGAGCACATACAGATCGCTACCTAAGGGCTGAAAACCATCGGTTTGCTGTTGCAATACGCGCATTTTCGCCACGGGATGAGTGTCGGCCCACGACCAAGGTTTATGTGGTTGGTTATCCACTAAGGTTTGCTCAAAGGCACGCTCAATCAAAAATTGCGCAAAATGGGCTTTAGCTTGCATATAACCTCCCTGTATTAATAGTCCGCATCCCAGCACGCTCATCAGCACAATCACAATCCAGTGTTTGGTCGGTGATATAGTTCGCTGCATCATTTAGCTCCCGTTTAATCATCTGATTCAATCACTAACACCTGCCCTGGTAAACGTTGTCTTAACCATAAATAGTGCAGTAAGCCCAAGCCTAATAAGCTAAAACCGATTAATAACCATAAGCGACTGGCGGTTCCCGTTTGAGGCAGCACTTGCGACGATGGTGCCGCTTGCAAACCATGTGGCAGATGATTCTGTAATTGCACGTCAATAGGGCTATCAATTAATGGATTTACCGGTGTCACGTCTACTGCAACTAAACTGGTTTGGCTGGTCACTAGGTGATACAGGATGCCTAACGCTTCCACTTGTTTATCAACACGTTGACGATTACTACTGTCTTTATACAATTCGAGTGAGGTGATTTGCGCATTCGCCCACAATAGATCAATGCCTTTTGCTGCTTGATTATCATCAAAATCAAGCTGTTGTTGCCAATACTGACCATTGATATTACCTGAGACAATAATCGGTTGCTGCTGGTGTGATGCCGATTTAATGCTGACCCAAAGTGGTTCGTTTTGGTACAGGTCGCTAATGGTTGTCGGCCAGTAATCCGGTACGCTGCCATCAAGGTAATACAAGCCAATATTGGTTAGCACTGGTTGCTCAATTTTATGTAACAACTGCTCAATTTTTTGCTGCACTTCAGCCTCATCACCAATATAGGTAAATGTGCCACGGCCCATAGTGGCAGCTCGGCGCATAAAGTCTGAATTCGGTGCAGAGCCAATGCCAACAGTAAATAATCGACTGTCACCCAATTGATTACTAATCAATTGGTACAGTTCATGTTCATTACCCACTGCACCATCTGTCATAAAAATAACCTGACGCAACATGGACTCGTTATGCTTAGCAGTTTGATCGTTTTGTTGTGCTTGGACACTGTCCACCAGCGCGGTTTGTAATGCACTGCGCATTTCGGTACCACCATTAGCGTCTAATGATTGAATAAACCGATTTGCTCGATTGATATTACGACTATTGGCAGGCAATGGTGTTGCCGACAACATACTGACGTCACTGTTAAATTCAATAATATTGAAACTGTCGATATCACGCAGCCCAGCGAGGGCAAATTGTAATGCTTGTTTGGCCTGAATAATCGATTGACCAGACATAGACCCAGAGGTGTCGATAACTAAAATCAGTTCTCTGGCAATAAGATGTTGCTCACTCACCTCGACACTGGGCGGCATTAACATCACTAACGAGTACAAATTATTATCTACGGGATTGGCTTGTCTTTGCTCTGCCCCTGCAACATTTTTAGCATCCGTAAAGTCGTTGCTATTATCTGTCACATGGGTTTTACCGGTTTGATAAAATGTCGCCGCTTGCGGTAATGCGCCAACATTGGCTTGCCATTGCAGCACAAAATCACGGTCGGCAATTTGTTTACCTGCAAAGCTCACATTGTAATAATGGCCATGACTTGACTGTTTAATTGGATGATACAGACTGTTTAGCGAGTTCAACTCAAACCCTGCATCTATGTTTACTTGCATATTAACCATCAGTTGAGAATGGGCTTGAACTATAGGCTTCACCTCATTATGGCTAGACGGCATGGTTTGCTGTTGCGGCTCGCTATTATGATCCCCTTGCGGGTTATAACGCGGCGTAATCGCTAATGGAAAACGTAAACTAAACATCCCATCGCGGTATTCAACCTGTTGCTGGTAACTGATCTCAACAATTAACTGCTCATGCGGAGCAAGATTGGCCACATCTGATGAAAATAAGTTACGACGCTGTTGCTGTAATAAACTGGCTTGTTTACCTTGTTTTTTAGCGGTCTCAAACGTCTGTAATGCTTGCTTCTTAGGTTGGATTTTACCCGCTATAATCTTGTCACCTATGCGTAACTGCATGCTATCAACGGCGGCATTTTCGGGTAGAGGAAAGACATATCGCCCGTTAACCCATTGATCTGAATCATTGATAAACACTTGCTTAACCGTGACACGATTAAGCAAACCCGACACATCCATGCTCACTTGAGTATCCAGCGCTAAGGCTTGTATAACTTGGTTTTGGGTAGAATAGACTAAGGTTCCTTGGCTGATATCGTTATCTTGATATCCAGACGGTGAGGCAAATGCCCTTGTAACACAGGCATAAATGACAAATAACAAACCGAAACACAGTAATTTATAGACATGCTTTACAGAAAAATGTGGCATCAAAAAAAACGGGCGCATATGTAGCTCCTTACCCTTAGATACCCAAACAACCTGCTCATATTGACTTCAGGAGGCTTGGGTATAAGCGCCAACATCATTGTTTGCGCCGACATGAGTAATCATTAAAACAAAAAGAAAAATCGACTTAGTTACGTTGTTTGGCACTGCGTTTTGCAAACCGATATGCAAAACCGTGCTCGGTGTTTAGTTGGCCGCGAGTTCAGCACCCGGCGCCATTAACTTGAGCGTTACTCGACGATCAAAAAAGTCATTTTCAAAATTTTGTTCTTGATGCATTGGCGATGTCGCGCCATAAGCTTGTCCATGCAAACGGTCGCGGGCTATTCCTTGTATCACTAAGTATTGCGTCACTTCAGCTAAGCGCTGCTCAGACAAGGCTTGGTTAAAATCATTATCACCACGGCGATCGGCATAACCGGTTAGATCAATGGTTAATTCAGGTGATAAGTTCATCATATAAGCCACATTATCTAACTGTTGTTCAAATAGCGGTTCAATGTGGCTCGATCCGGTTTTAAACTGCACGTTCATACCTATGGTGAGCTCATTAAGCGTCTGCAATTGATTGGCTTGTTGTTCGGTTAAATTAGACTGTAATTGATAATACTTTTCAGACACTTGCTCCAAGGATTGCTGCTTGGCATTCAGAGCCATTAATTGCTCATTGGTTTGAGCCAATTGCTGTTCTTGCTCTACTAGTTGCTGTTTCTGCACGGTAAGCTCAGCATCATCACCAACCGACTTACCAATAAAAGTACCGGTGAATGCACCAATAATGGCCCCAACAGGCCCACCAATCACAGCGCCGAGTAAAATCCCAGAGCTCAAACCCACTAGCTCTTCGGTATGTTCGCGTTCATCGGTAATATCAGTGTCATTGGCCCAGCTGACATTTGACACCATCATGGTAGTGATCATCGTTGCGGCAATAAGTTGCTTTTTCATAAAGAATCCCTTTTAGCGGTTGTTTAAAAAACGTTCGTTATCATCAATGCATCATTTAATGCGTTGCTGATTAACGCTATGTCGCTATTAAACACCTCATAGATGGCTTTATTGGGGAGCAAAAATGGCAATGTGGCGATCAAATGTGGCAACAATATGGCAATTGCCGTAGGCGGCTTTTTTGGTTGATAAAATCCTGTATAGTCAGCACTGTATCTATTTATCAGCTCATTAATTGAAATCATCCCATGAAACGAATTGCCATTGTTGAAGACGAAGCCGCTATCCGCGAAAACTATAAAGATGTCCTGCAACAGCAAGGATATAGCGTGCAAGCTTATGCAAACCGCCCCGCAGCTATGCTCGCCTTTAATGGTCGTTTACCTGACCTAGCCATTATTGATATTGGTTTGGAACATGAAATTGATGGTGGTTTTACCCTATGCCAGTCACTTCGGGCGATGTCGAGTAGCTTACCAATTATCTTTTTAACCGCCAGAGACAGCGACTTTGATACCGTTTGTGGCCTACGTTTGGGCGCTGACGACTACTTAACCAAAGATGTCAGTTTTCCTCATTTATTGGCGCGTATTGCAGCACTGTTTCGCCGTTCAGAACTCATAGGCTCAAGCCCCATTGAAGACAACTTACTCGAGCGCGGTCACCTCACCATTGATGGCAACCGTATTCAGGTTTATTGGAAATCGCTGCCAATAGAGCTGACGGTGACCGAATTTTGGATGGTACACGCTATGGCAAAACATCCAGGTCATGTGCGCAGTCGCCAAGATTTAATGCAAGAAGCCAAAATTTACGTTGACGACAGTACTATCACCTCACATGTAAAACGCATTCGTAAAAAGTTTATCGCTATCGACTCCGAGTTTGACTGTATCGATACCGTGTATGGTATGGGTTATCGCTGGGACAATATTTAACCGATGAATTTACCTATAGGACTGCGCGCCAAAGTTGTCATTTTGTCACTGTTTTTGCTCTGCCTACCTTGGCTTGGGTATGAATATGTGTGGGAAATGGAAAAGTACTTGCGCTATGGCCAAGAAAAAACGTTGGAAGGTACCACTCAGGCACTTGCCACCGCCTTACATGAGCGACCTAAATTATTTGACAACCAAGCCAGCTTTTTAAACCAAGTTGAAGAAGGTCGCGACTTATACGCATACCCGTTAGCGGGCCCAATACAACTTGATGGCAAACTCACAGATTGGGATTTATACCAACACCGCACCTTAAACTACTCTGATGAACATGTTCTTTATCAACGTAATAAATCTGAGCCAATTGATATCAGCTTTAACCATATGGTGGGTAAATACGGCGGTTACCTGTATGGATTTTTTAATGTCACTGATCAAAATGTCGTTTTTCGTAGCCGTAAAAGTTTGCGCATCGACAGAAACGATCACTTAGTCATGGCCACTCAATCGCCCGATGGTCAGTTCAGGCGTTATATTATTGCCAACACTCAAAGTGGCTGGTTAAGTGCATTTGAATTACCCGCTGATCCCAGCCAATCTATGCCCGTCAGTCCAGAAGTGCGTATTCAAGGACAATGGCTCAAGACAGAGCAAGGTTACAATATTGAATTCAGGCTGCCGCTGGAAATGGTCGGCAGTAAACTAGGTTTTGCGATTCATAATGTCAACGATGCCAAAACCCGGCAATTAGTGAATATCATCGGCACATCAGCCACCGATTCCGTCGCCAGTTTAGGCACGGTACTTGTGCCCTCACCTGAAATTGAAAGCATTATTAAAGGCATGAGCCATAACAGCTCACGCATTTGGGTGGTCGATAATCACGGCCGAGTACTGGCTAAATCGGGCGATATTCGTTCATCATCCAATACGTGGGCGGATGACCTAGACGTCAATCAAGCAGACTCGTTTTGGCAGCACGTAAAACAGCAATATATATTGCCGCTGTACTACAAAATATTAACCCGTCCACCGCAAGACTTTATCGATTCGCTGCAAGACTCTACCGAACTCACCGGCAGCCACATTGAAAAAGCCTTAAGCGGTAAGCAAGGTTCAACATGGCGCCTCACCCCAGATAATAAAGCGGTGGTACTGGCCGCAGCCAGCCCAATATGGATTGATGATAAAGTCATGGGCGTCGTAATAGCAGAAGAAACCACTCACGGTATTCGCAGCCTACGTAACCGCGCATTAGAAAAGCTGTTTAACGTTATCTTGACCATTATGAGCATGGGCACATTAGCCTTGTTTATCTTTGCTTCCAGTATTTCAAGTCGCATCCGTCGTCTGCGTGATCAGGCTGAACTCGCCATCGACAGCCAAGGCCGGGTAAGGCAGCAAATTGTCGCTTCAAAAAATCGTGACGAAATCGGTGACTTGTCCCGCAGTTTTTCGAGTATTGTCAGCCGTTTAGGTCAGTACACACATTATTTGGAAAATATGTCATCGCGCTTGTCGCATGAACTGCGCACCCCAGTTGCCGTGGTTCGCAGTTCGCTTGAGCATTTGGGTTTACAACAACTTGATGATCAATCGCAAAAATATGTTAATCGCGCTCAAGAAGGCGTCAGTCGCTTGCATCTTATTTTAAATAACCTAAGCGAAGCTACCCGCTTAGAAGCCAGTTTAACCCAAGCAGAAAGCTGCCACTTTTCATTAAAGAAGGTCATCAGTGGTTGCATGCAAGGCTATCAAATCACCTATCCAGATCAAGTATTTACCGTGCATATTGAAGATAAAACCCTGTTTTGCGACGGTGTTCCGGAATATATTGCTCAATTAATGGATAAACTGATCAACAACGCAATTGAGTTTCATGAGCCCGCCAGCGCGATTACTGTCAGCCTGACTCAATACAATAAACAGGCGATATTGAAAGTCAGTAATATTGGTCCTTTATTGCCTAAAGACATGAATAGCCAAATTTTTGAATCCATGGTGTCAATTAGGCCGCAAGGTATAAACGGCAAGCCACATCTAGGTTTAGGCTTGTATATTGCTCGTTTGGTCACCGACTTCCATCATGGCACGATTAAAGCTAGCAACATGATAGAAAATGGTATTGAAGGCGTCGAAATATGCCTGACGTTACCCTTAGGTGATGAAAAATAGTCAACCACAGCATTTAAGCGCTTTTATTTACGTTTGTTGGTGCTAGGATAATCAACTTTGGTATATCACTCACCGTAGCGCATTTATCCATGTCATTGATATTTTCTAATAAAAATTAGCTAAAGCATAAACCGTGGACTCTACACATAATGGAAGTAACAACATGAGCAAAGACGATAAACTCGCCACCCAAATTGTTAGCGTTGGCCGCGAAAAAAAATTCACCAAAGGCATTATCAATCCCCCCGTATTTAGAGCCTCTACAGTGGTGTTCGACACCATGGACGAGATGCGTTTTGCGATTAAAAACAAAACCAACGGTGAAATGTTTTATGGTCGTCGCGGCACCCCAACCCATTTTGCATTTCAACAAGCCATATGCGAACTTGAAGGCGGCGCGGGTACTGCATTATACCCTTCGGGTGCAGGCGCGATCAGCAGCGCTTTGTTGGCATTTTTAAAAAGTGGCGACCACTTATTAATGGTCGACACCGCCTATGAACCGACACGCGACTTATGCAATAAAATGCTCGCGGGTTTTGGTATCGAAACCACCTATTACGACCCAATGATTGGCGATGGCATTCGTGAGTTAATTCGTCCAAACACCAAGGTGTTATTTTTGGAATCACCAGGTTCTATCACCATGGAAGTGCAGGATGTTCCAACGCTCAGTCGTATCGCCCACGAACATAACGTTATTGTGATGCTGGATAATACTTGGGCCTCACCAATTAATTCTCGCCCATTTGATATGGGTGTCGACATCTCAATTCAAGCAGCCACCAAATACATTGTCGGCCATTCTGATGTGATGATGGGCACGGCTACTGCCAATGAGCAGCATTGGGAGCAACTGCGCGAAAACAGTTACTTAATGGGCCAAACCACCTCGCCTGATGACGTGTATTTAGCCGCGCGAGGCCTACGTACCTTAGGGGTGCGTATGGCACAGCATAATAAAAATGCCTTAAAAGTGGCTAATTGGTTGACGACTCGTGCAGAAGTCGATCATGTGCGTCACCCAGCGTTTGATACTTGCCCGGGTCACGAATTTTTTAAACGCGACTTTAGCAGCGGTAATGGCTTATTCTCGTTTGTGCTTAAGCAAGGCGACTTAGCATCGGTGACGGCTTTTGTTGAAAACATGGACCATTTTAAAATGGGCTTTTCATGGGGTGGTTTCGAAAGCTTAATTTTAGGGGTATTTGGTATTAACAATATCCGCACGGCTACCCAATGGGACAACAGCAAGCCATTAATACGCTTACACATTGGACTTGAAGATGCCGACGATTTAATTGCCGATCTTGATGCGGCATTTAGCCGATATAATGCAATACTACAAAAATAGCCTCTACTCGTGGCTGTAACGCTTTGCAAAAAACGTTTACGGAATGTTCAAACTACAGGGAAATCAATGAATATCATCAAATTAGTCATTCTCAGCCTGTGCATTAGCATTGGCTATTATGCATTAACTATCGTGGCAATTGGCCAGTCTGCTGCCGGCAACTTATTGTGGTGGTTTAATAGCAGTGAATATCCAATGCTGGCGCACCTTGCACAGAACTTTGTTGGTATCGGCATAGCAGCGTTAATTCCTGCGTTTATAATCAGAAGTTACGAGCCTGCAAGACAGTGGATTGCCATTACCATTATGATTTTAGCTGCCATGTTATTGCACGGTAATATGCATTACATGCCATGGGATCCGATGGGCATCGTCAGGTTTGTAAACAACACCTTGTTTTACGGTGATATCGGTGCAAAAGTGCTGTTTTTCTATATCTTGCTGCTACCTATTCTGTGGTTGATGCTGCTTAAACGTATGGCACGTGTCTAGCCCAAAGTAAGCATACAAAATAGCAGCCCAGTTAACTGTTAGGATTAACAAAGCCCTGAGTCATAATCGACCCAGGGCTTTGTTAATGCTTATGAGCCTTAGTGCAATGTCTACCACCACTGCAACTCACAACCACACTAGCATTCGCAAACCATTATGAGGTTATTAATCCTCTAGTACTGAGATAAAAATTCGGTCTGCATTCCACAGTTCTATTATTTTGCGAGTCTTCTTGGCGTTCCAAAAACATTTTCCAAACAGAATAATCCCCGCACCTTCTAACTGACGCCCTTCTGATACCTTAAAACGTTCTAATAATATCGACTTATATTTAGCGATAGGAATACCAACATCAGTACAATCAGATGGGTTTAACCAATCAAGCGCTTTATCTAGGTGTGAAATCGTCCCCCAATACATTTTAGGCTTTGCCTCTTTGGCATTAGCACTGGGCTCAGCCTCGGCAAAGTTAACAAATAAATTCTTCGCTTTGAATTGATAACCAGTATCAAGCTCAATCAAGGTACTCGACTGGGCTAAGTCGCTACCACGCATTAGGCTATTGAGAATTTTTTCCAGCCCCAATACTTTGACCTTGGGTTGTTGATTGTTGCCAGCGGGTTTGCGACTGGTATTATCGATTTTTTGGGGACGGCTTGAGATTCGGTTTGCTCCAGAGGCGACAGTTTTCACCTCTAAAATGGGCTTTTTGGTGTTTAATAACCTGAAATCAATACTGATAATATTCGTATCTGCAATGAATTGATTCACTTCAACGGCATGTCGAGTCTCTCGGTCTCGCTGAGTTGAAGGATGGCCTTCGTCACATCCTGCAATATGGTATCTAGAGCCAAAACAGGCCGCTTTACCGTCTGAGCTTCTCTTACGATAATACGCCTTCCCTTTGCACTCAGGGCATTCTAAAAATTGCCTGAATTGTTCAATCTCTGATTCAGGTAACCCCTGAAATTTCAAAATTGAGAAAGTGTGCCTTTCACCACCATAAGTACAAACCGCATCAATCATTTGCTATCCACATCTTTTATAAAAATGCCCTTTACAATGAGCGATAAAGGAACCTTAAAACCCTACCGAACAATAACAAGTTATTAATAAAAAGACTATTTTGCAATAGCTACTATGGTTATTAGCAGATATTAGAAAGTTGAATTGAACATACTAGAAGCCGCTCAACTATTAGGCCGTTAATTGGTTACGGTTTGGTCAGCACGACTCACCAGCGGCTGACGATATGATTACTGTCTAAATCGTTTTTGTCGGATAGGCGGCACATGTTACCAAGTGCAGCCCTCCTAAGAACCGTACGTGCAACTTTCACTGCATACGGCTCAAGCCTCCGCTAAGGCGTGTTCTGTTACCCAGCACCCTACATAGCAGCTAAGACAGGATCGAACCAAGAGTTTCGACCTTCCTTTGCCCGTTTCCGCTTACTTAAGTAAGCTTCGTACTCGGGGTCGTAAGGTATGGCTGCGCTCCTGATTTTCACATGTCTCTTTATCAGCGTTTGAGCTATCTGAACCAGATTAAAATGGCAGTCCATGTTGGCGATTTTCTGCCAGCCGTGGAATTGCCATCCTCCTATGCGATTCATATAGTATTTACGCCTCACCCAGTCCTTACTTTTAGTTGGATGACGCCTAACGGCCCAACGCCATAACAGCCAGAAAAGTTGATGCCCTACATAACCGAAAACTTGCTTTGCAACACTGTGGCGATAATAGTTCGCCCATCCTCTCAGTTTCGGATTCAATATTTTAATTAAATCGTTAACGGGGATTGTTGGATGTTTTCTAATAAATTCACGTAGATTACTCAAAAATGATAGAACGTTGCTCTTGCTCGGTTTAATGAGCAGTTTGCCTTTGTACTTTCTAAGATTGAATCCCAGAAAGTCAAAACCATCATCGATATGAGTAATGTGCGTTTTCTCATCAGAGAGTGTTAAGCCTCTTTCCTGTAGAAAACCAATTAGTTGCGGCTTGATTTCATTAACGAGCACTTCCTTCGAAGAACCTGTGATAACAAAATCGTCTGCATATCCGATAAAGTTGACCCTATTCCCTGTTTTACAGGCAATAGACTTAACCAATTGTTCTAACCCAGCCAGCGTGAGCAACATCAGCGTTGGGGAGATTATCCGCCTTGCGGCGTTCCTTCTGCTGTTTTGTAGAACAATCCTTTATCAACATAACCACATCCAAGCCATTGTTTCAGCATTCGCTTATCTAATTGAATGTTGTCGATGAGCCATTGATGACCTATCTTATCGAAACAAGCTTTGATGTCACCCTCAAGAACCCATTGGCTAGAGCGCTTCATACATAAACATTTGAAGCACTGTGCAATTGCATCAGCTGCGCTTCGCTTAGGTCGAAAGCCATAGCTATTGAGGTCGGCCACCGTTTCCGAAATAGGCTCCAAGGCGAGAAGATGAAGCGCTTGCTGCGCTCTATCTATCATGCAAGGAATGCCTAAAGGTCTGAGTTTGCCGTTTTTCTTGGGGATGTAGATACGCCTGAGCGGTTGGGCATGGTAGCCCTTTCTACTCAGTTGATTGACCGCACCTATACAACGAGCATCACTGTTCCAAACGATCCCGTCTATTCCAGGTGTTTTGCTGCCTTTATTTTGAGAAACTCTTTTAACAGCAAGCAATTTTGCTGATGTAGAGTGGGTTAATATCCACTGCAATGCTTTCGCCCTGCCGTGTTTACCTTCTCGGGTTGCTTTTGCAATGCGCATTTGAAGCTTTAATACATGTTGCTTAACCACTTTCCAGTTAATGGATTGCCATTGAGTGCAGTCAGGAGATGCACTAACTTCGATTGAAGCCATCATTTGCGTTTCTCCTTGAATAAAGTTCTTCAAATCATCTTGCAACGGGAGACCAGCTAGAAGTCAGCTCGCTTTCGCGCCAGATAGAAGTCTGTATCCGCATCATTACAATGCGACATTCGCTTTTTCTAGCCTCCTTTACCTGCATTACTATCGGCAGCCTTCACAGACCACTTTCCCAAAGGGAGCAATACAGGCTTACCCTGTTCCGTATGTCGCGCAACGTCAGGTTAGATGCCCACTATAGTGCGGAGAGTTAATTGATCACGAAAGAATACTGTCCAATTTCTTTCCTACTCTCGTTGCCTTTTGGCCACAGCGTATTAACCACTTCCGCTGTTTCTCATATAACGCACCTTACATGGATTCACTTAAGTTCATCATACTGACACCCTAGCACTTACCCGATTTGTGGTTATCAGGAAGAACGTCCTCTCACGATTCTGTTCCCATTCGGCATAAAGCCAAATATCGTTACATTGTCAGACTCGCTGCTTTATTCAGAGTCTTAGGGTCATCTGGTGATACAGATGGTTCACTCTTATCGCGGTGAACAGCGCTTCATACGACTTCAGGTCGCACGGACAGAAGTGAGTTAGTTTATGGCTCTATCCTATGATTCTTTGATTTTGAAGTTAATAGGTTAAACAATATTTTTCTTGGTTGGGTATTTAGGCACTTTAGCCTTCCTCAGTGTTATGAGGAGGTGTCCACTAAACTGGGAAGAAGATTACTTTAACACCATATTGATCACGTGATTTTACAGGTTTTCTGTAAACCATTTGGTAATTTCGTTGTGGGCTTTTGCGGTGTTAGATGAAATGAAGTGATTGTCATCATAAATTACTAATTTATGCTCAATCTCAGTTTCTTTTAGTGCTTTTGCAAATGTTTTAGAGTGAGAAGCCGAGACTCGGACATCATTTTCACCATGAATTAATAAAATTGGAACATTAGAAGGGGAGTTTGTCCACCCAATTGATAACCGACCTTTCAGCGAGTTTTTTGTTTTCGTTTCCTTTGTAATCTGGAATTCGGTGTTCATACACTTTTTCCATTTCAGGTCTCATTGCTAAATCGGCATTTAGGTCAGTATTTAGTGCAATCGTTGCAACTGCTTTTATATTATTAAGTTGTTTTAGTGCAAGAAATGATTGCATGCCACCTCGACTAGCTCCAAGCATACCTATTTTACTTGTATCAGCTCCGTCAAACTCTCCAATCAAATTAACTAGTTCAACAACATCTTGGACATCAGTACCACCAAATTGATCTTGTTCACCTTTATCAGGTGAACCAAATGTGCCTCGATACTGGCTACCTACAATCACAAAACCCTTAATGGCTATAGGAAAAAGATTATTCATCATTGCACCAAATACAACGCCACCGTAATTACCATTCCCGCCCCTATTGTAAACTATTACAGGTAGGTCAGTAGTTGACTCTTTAGGTCTTATGACAAAACCAAGAACATCTGTCCCGTCGACATTGTATGTAAAATTAGTACATGAAAGGTTGTTGCTGTAGGTATTAAATTCATCCTTATCAAATTGCTTCTTGAAGCCATCCATTTTATTTTTTAATAACTCGGGAGTTTTAATCTTTCTAGAAAATTTTCTCTCCATGAAACTTATCCAATTATCATAACTGGTAAATGGTCCTGAGAAACAATCCCTCTCATTGTATATCTTGCCATTTTGCTCAACTTCGTTGGCGCTAAGGGTTGTGCCTATAATTGATAAAAATATCAATACTAAATATTTCATAAATTTCCTTATATCATGATTATATTATTAATTTATAGACTCTATCCAATTGCTGTATACCCAACTAATCCAAGTGTTAATTTTGTGTATGAGAATTAAACTTGGATTCCAGTTTTAAAGCTTTGCGGATACTGTGTTTAAGGGGGAGTCGTGCAGTAATCTCATCAATTGAATATTTTCTGGGTAATCGCAATACCATTTAATTACGGTGTGTAGTGGCAAATAAAATCCGGCCACTATATTTGTAATGGTCAAGTCACACTGCCCCCACTAAATTCCTATAAATTCCTCTATCAATCTTTCTTTCAGCACCAGCCCCATAGAGGGACAAGTTAACTCTTTTGTTACCTAGATTGAAGTGTGATTCAACAATAAGTTCCCAATTAGCCTCTAACCAATCATCTTTTAAATCAGTATCTTCTGAATTTAGAAATGCTATGTACCTGCTAGCAGTTAAAAACTTTTGATATCTTTGCATTAGAAATCCAATATCATTTTTATTGTTCATAAGGAATTTCCTCGTCCTGTAATGGTCAAGTGTTTCTGGATAGATTTAAACGGGGTTTAAACAACATTATGATAGAGAGCATTATAAAAGTTTGTATAGACAAGAGGGCCAAAGATAGACATTGGCCCTGAATGGTATTATTTGCAAGCGTATATAAAGTAGTATCTACCGTCGATTACTATTGTCTCTTTAACGTATAAGCTACAACCTCCAGAGACGTCTGCAGTCGAACTGCCAACTAGCGTACTTGAATAGCGTTCGAATTTTTCTTTAATATTACCTGACCCACCTAATGAAAAACCGCCACCTAATACCTGGCTTGCAGTCATAGGGATATTATTATTATTCGCATCTTTACCAGATATAGGGACAAAGCCTCGCTCCAATGCATTAATGCCAACTTGAACGACACCGTTAGGTTGCTCGCCAAGATCATCTGAGTAAAACTTAACATCTATAAAGACACCTAAGTCCAGTATTTTGGGGATGCTAATTGTGTTTAACACATTATTTGCAGTAGCTTGCAATATGCCTGAATTTGTTTGAATGTGGCGGTCAAACATCGTATTTCTTATAGAACTAAAAGTTAAAAAATCATAAGGATCACCTTTAGTTTTGATTTCACCAACATAAAGGCGGCTTTCATTGGCCTTATCTTCCGATGAGTGTTGGATACTAACTTTTTGTGGCGCAGCATAAACATAATTAGGGTACAGTTTCTTATTGATTTCCTCAGCCTGCTTTACTGTTTCGACTAAAAGCCCTCTATATTCAAATAAGGAAGCGACGCTTGCTCTTTCTCCACTACTGAGGCTGCTTTCATATGCATATCTAATTGGTTCTCCACGATCACCTTCATCGTTGACAACGGTGAACTTCCTAGAATATTTATGAACAAAATCCACAACAACCACATGCCTTGTGCCAAATTTTACTTGTGCAAAAGTTGCTTTTTGCTCCATTTCGGAGTGACTACAACCATTACAGACTTCAGTTTTATTGATTGCCAGACTTTGAGAGGAGAAAGACAAGAGGCCGCACAGCAAAAGTGTGCTATACAGAACTTTTTTCATTTCAGATAACTCCATTCCATGTGATTACAACAATTAAAGCTCTCTTCATGATAGCTAACTGAAATTGTGTCAAATTTGATGTAGTTGTTCAAGCTTTGTTGAGGTGTGCGAGGGGGTGTAGGTAGACTGTTAGCCTCATTGAAAATACTGAAATAAAACAAATACTTAGATATTAATCCAGACATGTGGGCTCATTAATTTTTAACGTTTTACTTAGCTATCAAAGTTACGTTGAAAGTTATACTTTTGACAAGGTGAGAAAAGAATATTTAGAAAAATGTACAGAGTACATATCAAAAATTCATTCAGTATTCGACACGATGGCAACCAATCTACTCTCTTTGCCTGCGGGAAACTGGTTTGCCACAACTCAGATAAACATAATGGAAATGAATGCTCTTAACGACATCGTATTTTACAAAAACTTGGTTGTTTTCATCACCATTATATTACTCTGCGCTTTATTAATATTAAACTTAGGTTTGCAATTTTTGTGGATCTATCCCTACTAGCGTTAACAACGCTTCTATTCTGCAAAGCATTCTCTTAGTTTGTAAAAAATCCCAAATAACCAAGCTCGGATTGTAGTTATATAGCTCATCAAGCTTTCCATTCATCTCTTTCTGAGTAGCTTTAATGACGTCAATATGAGAGTGCAATGTACCTATTTGGCTCTTAACCACAGCCATTTCACTCCGCCCTTCTTTCACCTTCTTGATAACAATGTATTGACGTTTCCATCTATCACCAACCGCTTGTTGTGTTGAGTACTTTTTGGGATGCATCTCTATGTCACTAACCTTGCTTTCCGTCGTACTATTCTTGATTTAGCTAGATAATAAATAACAGCAAAAATAGCCATTAATACTGATACTAGTATTATTTGATTATTCATAAATCACCTAACACGTCGATCGATTAAACATGCCACTCATTTTATAATAGGCTAGTTATCTGTTTTATAAACTTGTAAGATCGGCTGTTCAAGGTACTTCTTGAACTTGAAACATTTAAAGGGATTTTAGCGTGATAAAGATCAATATGCAGAAAATAGGGGTGTTACTTAGCCCTATGATTTCAACTTTTATAGCCACTGTTTTAACCTACGGATTAGTGTCTAACATTTACATTTATTTAGAAGAACATTACGTGGCCTTGATTAATCCAGGTGCACTAATTTCAGCGGGGGTTCATACCGCTGTCTTCATTCCTTTGTTCTATATCACCGATCCTATTATCAATATGCTATTCGGTAATAAAAATGCGGAGTCAAAGGGCTCAAATAACAGCTCTGACAAAAATATAGCTCCGCTTACTCATGATGACTACACTATTGCATCTATTATTAGTCGTTTAAAAAAAGAGCATGAATAGCAAATTTAAGCATGTTACTCATTTTATTATAAATTAACATAACTGCTTTTAGCATTGATTGCGATAGTCCTCTGCACTCTTTAAATGTATAAATTGGATGCAAATTATCAAAGAACTGAGCTCCATATGAAAAAATGATTAGCGATTCAAACGAAGTAAAAAGCTGGATCAATCCCCGTAGCGACCTTTTAGCATCTAATGTTTAAGTCAATTGGGAAAATGTTGCGGGGCGACAGGGCTTATTCTTTTATAAACAGTAAAGAGAGAACAGCCGTTGGTTTCCTCTTGCTCTGGTGTAAGTGAAAATCACTATGTTCGTGGTCGCAGACCATATCCATCAACAGCTAGCCGAGTGTGTAACAAAAAGCACAATCCCCCCTATCCGATAATCTATTCCCCTGCTCACAACACAGTAAATCAATCACCAAACAGGTACTTTTTGTATTTAATCGTTGTTTTCTTAATTGAATTAGCATTAGATGTAAGCAGGTTGTATTTGAAGGAAGAAATGACTGAATGAAAAATATTATTTGCGATATTGATGGTGTGTTACTGCACGACAACAAGCTAATTCCTGGAAGCGACAAGTTTATTCATCGCGTACTTGAACAAGGCAATCCGCTGGTTATTCTCACTAATTATCCCGTTCAAACGGGTAAAGACTTACAAAACCGACTTGGCGCTGCAGGTATTAATGTACCAGAAACCTGTTTTTATACCTCAGCGATGGCCACGGCCGACTTTTTGAAACACCAAAATGGCAGCAAAGCCTATGTGATCGGTGAAGGTGCGCTGACCCATGAGTTGTATAATGCAGGTTTCACTATCACCGATATTAACCCAGACTTTGTCATAGTCGGTGAAACTCGCTCGTACAACTGGGACATGATCCATAAAGCATCGCGTTTCATTGCTGGCGGTGCCCGCTTTATTGCCACGAATCCAGACACCCACGGCCCAGCATTTAGCCCCGCTTGTGGCGCCTTGTGTGCAGCCATTGAGCGTATTACAGGTAAAATGCCATTTTATGTGGGTAAACCTAGCTCGTGGATTATCCGCTCTGCGTTAAATCATATTCAGGGACACTCTGAAAACACTGTGATTATTGGCGACAATATGCGCACCGATATTTTAGCAGGCTTTCAAGCGGGTCTAGAAACCATTTTGGTTACCAGTGGTGTAAGCCAAATGAGTGATATTGATAAAGAACCTTTCAGACCAAATCATGTGTTTGCATGTGCTGGTGATATTGATATCGTTTAGTGACAATTGATTTATAAGATTGCGTCTCATATGTCTAAGCATATGTTTAATGACAAGAAGCCTTCATCTCTCATCACTAATCTATGCGAGTTAGCACGAGAAACTTTTGCTCCAACCCAATAAGATCAATTAGTTAATAAGCTGACTTGCTGTCATCACAATTTACATTAGGTAACATATTTCCAAGCCAGTGACCTTGTTTTCAAGCACTGGCTTGGCTCATTATGCTTGTCTGAAATAAAACTAAAAATAATAACAGGACATAGCATGAAACGATTGTTTCCTTTTTGCGCCATTGCCTTACTAACAGCATGTAACAGTGAAGATGTTAAACACGCTTCGACTGAGCAAGTCAG
Organism: Shewanella vesiculosa; assembly: GCF_021560015.1. NCBI lineage: Bacteria > Pseudomonadati > Pseudomonadota > Gammaproteobacteria > Alteromonadales > Shewanellaceae > Shewanella > Shewanella vesiculosa. The sequence continues at coordinate 1,539,046 of NZ_CP073588.1, forward strand.
CGCAACCCAAACCGCTGCTGTTACCTTCGATGAACAACGCTTTAGAACGGATATCGAAACATTATCCTCTGATAAATTTGAAGGCCGTGCTCCCACAACTCAAGGCGAAAAACTGACCCTAGAGTATCTATCTGCAGCTTTCACCCAAATGGGCCTTAAAGGCGCTTATAAAGGCAGTTTTCTGCAACCTGTGCCTATGGTGAGTTATACCGCCAGCGAAAAACAGCAGGTTAATTTAGCAGGTATTAAGATGCAATATCGTCAGGATATTGTGCTTAGCAGTCGTCACAATAACCAGCAAGTGAGCATTAAAGATGCGCCATTGGTGTTTGTTGGTTACGGTATTAATGCGCCTGAATATGGCTGGAATGATTACCAAGATCTCGATATGAAAGGCAAAATCGCCATCATTTTGGTCAATGACCCTGGTTTTGCACATCCTGAAGGGGCCAAGTTTAATGGTAAAGCGATGACTTACTATGGCCGTTGGAGTTATAAGTTTGAAGAAGCCAGTCGCCAAGGTGCATTAGGCGCAATCATTATCCATGAAACTGAACCGGCCTCTTACCCTTGGTCGGTTGTCGAAAATAGCTGGACCGGTCCACAACAAGATCTAGTATTGAGCCAGGCGGAGCAAGATCAGCGCATTCAAGTTGAAGGTTGGCTAACCTTAGACAGCGCAACAGCCTTATTTGACAAAGCAGGCCTGTCGTTAACCTCGTTAATGGATCGTGCGGCCAACAGTTCACTTAATGTCGATTTAGCTCAAACAGCTAGCATTGAATTTGCTAACAAAGCGGAGTTCGCCGACAGTTATAATGTGGTTGCTACCTTACCTGGCACCACTCAAACCGATGAACAGATTTTATTCACCGCTCACTGGGATCACCTAGGTAAAGATGACACCAAAGACGGTGACCAAATTTACAATGGTGCATTAGATAACGCTTCCGGTACTGCAGGTATTTTAGAAATTGCCCGCCAATTTGCCCAGCGCGCCAAACAAGGTCAAGGCTTAGCCCGCTCATTAACCTTTATTGCCACTACTGGTGAAGAACAAGGCTTATTAGGCTCACGCTACTATGCGGCCAACCCGATTTATCCTATTGATAAAACGGTGGCAGTATTCAATCTCGACAGCACCAATGTTTACGGCAAAACCAAAGATTACACTATCGTCGGTAAAGGCCAGTCAGAATTAGAAAACTATTTAGACCGCGCCGTTGCTAAACAAAATCGCATCAGCCAAGGCGAACTTAACCCTGCATCAGGCGGTTTTTTCCGTTCAGACCACTTCAGTTTTGCCAAGTTAGGTGTACCTGCCGTGTTTGCCGGAGGAGGAAATGATCCCCTTGATGATGCAACGGCACAATACAAAGCGTCAATGATGGTGAAAATGAAAGGCTGTTACCATAACGTGTGTGATTATTATCACCCTGAATGGGATTTATCCGGTGCGTTACAAGATTTAGGTGTGTATTACCAAGCTGCAGCTGAATTAGCCAATAACCAAGATTGGCCAGGATACTTTGCAGCTTCTGAATTTAATCAGTTACGCCCAGCAGATTAAGCCTATAACCCCAGTTCCTTCCCCCCCAAGGATTAGCCCATCATCTATTTGATGGGCTTTTTTATGCTGGTTTTTATGATGATTCTTATTTTGTTATTAACCTACTTAAAACAAAGGTCATCAATCAGATAAAAGCCCTAAACAGCAAACTCATTTAATGCCTCAATAGCTAAAGCGGCCTTTTCTGTTTGCACAAAAATATGGTCGTGATAGTAGGCCGCAATCACGTTAGCACTAATGCCCTTTTCTGAGAGTTTATGGGCTACCGCTGCAGTTAATCCAACGGCATCAAGACTAGAGTGCACCGTTAAGGTAATACCTTTAAACACGGATTCAAATGCTAAGCCACCAGCAATAGCAGCCGCTTTGGTTAGCACTAAAGTCAACCCTTCCGTTTCACGAAACGTTGCCAGCGGCGATAAAGTTTGATAATCACCATATTGGCCCGGTACCGAACAAAAAACGTATTCATCTGCTAATAATATCGGCGACATTGATGCCAGTAACTTAGCTAAATCTGTTTCACCAACCACGGTATTCTCCTCAAAAACCATCACTCAACTTACGTTAACAACAAAACGTTCAAACGAATGCCATACTCATATGTTCAGCTGTTTAGCCCGTAATCTTGTGTCGCTCAGCTTAGTCTTAATAGACACTGATATTGATATAAATGATAACCATAAAGGCTCAATCAAGAGGGGGTAATATAGATCATAAAATATCCTAAGCGGCGCTCTTACCGATAAAATTAAGCAACATAAAGGACAACTTAGACCGTTATTGCACAAATAAACAGCAAGCGCACTAGCTTAGTGCAATAATCGTGTTTAGTGGTATTTGATTGTGAAATCTTAAAAAAAATAGCCACAATAGCCAATAAAATAAACATACATCAACAAAAAAGCATTTTTAATAAACATTTATCAATTAAAAAGATATTTTAAAGAGATAAAACCACTAAAATAGACATTTTTATGACGTTATCTTAAAAAACAAGCTTGGCAGTTAACGAAAATGCTGGCAGAGTAGGAACCAGATAAAGATTAGCCAACGCTGCTGGAGCCGTATTATGTGTTCAATATTTTCGATTTTAGACATCAAAACTGATGCAAGCCAACTGCGCCAAGTGGCGTTAGAAATGTCAAAACTACTGCGTCACCGTGGTCCAGATTGGTCTGGTGTGTATGCTGATGACCAAGCTATTTTAGCTCATGAACGTTTATCAATTGTTGACGTTGACCACGGAGCACAACCACTTATCAGTTTTGATGGCAACTTAGTGTTAGCCGTAAACGGTGAAATTTATAACCACAAGCAGTTAAAAGCACAGCTAGGTGAAAAATACCAATATAAAACCAACTCAGATTGCGAAGTGATCTTGTCACTTTACCAAGAATACGGTTGTGATTTTTTAGATAAACTAAATGGCATCTTTGCATTTGTACTGTATGACAAAGCCAAAGGCACTTACTTAATCGGTCGTGACCATATGGGAATTATCCCACTTTATACCGGTCATGATGCGTCGGGTAACTTCTATGTTGCCTCAGAAATGAAAGCATTAATGCCTGTGTGTAAAACAGTTGCTGAGTTCTACCCTGGCCAATACTTATATTCTGCCGATGGTAAGCCAACACAGTATTATCAGCGTGATTGGCGTGATTTTGATGCGGTTAAAGACAACCCTGCCAGCATTGAAGAATTACGTGAAGCATTAGAAGCTGCAGTAAAACGCCAGTTAATGTCTGATGTACCTTATGGTGTATTACTCTCTGGTGGCTTAGATTCATCAGTGATTTCTGCTATTACACAAACATATGCAAAGCACCGTATTGAAAACGACGGCGAAACCGGCGCATGGTGGCCACAACTGCATTCATTTGCTGTTGGGTTAGCCGAGTCTCCAGACTTAGTCGCGGCGCAAAAAGTGGCCGATGCCATTGGCACTATTCACCACCCTATTGTGTATACCTTCCAAGAAGGTCTAGATGCAATTAAAGAAGTGATTTACCATCTTGAAACATACGACGTCACCACCATTCGTGCGGCAACACCAATGTATTTAATGGCACGAAAAATTAAAGCCATGGGCATTAAAATGGTGTTATCTGGCGAAGGAGCTGATGAGTTATTTGGTGGTTACTTGTATTTCCATAAAGCGCCTAACGCTCAGGCATTTCATGAAGAATTAGTGCGAAAGCTTGATAAACTGCACTTATTTGATTGCTTGCGAGCCAACAAAGCCATGGCAGCATGGGGGCTTGAAGCTCGGGTGCCTTTCTTAGATAAAGAGTTTATCGACGTTGCAATGCGCATCAACCCAGAAGCCAAAATGTCCAAAGATGGTCGCATCGAAAAGCAGATTTTACGTCAGGCATTTGAGCACAAGTTGCCAAAGGAAGTGGTATGGCGTCAAAAAGAGCAGTTCAGTGATGGCGTTGGCTACTCTTGGATTGACGGCTTAAAGGCACACGCTGCGGCAAACGTGGATGACGTACAATTTGCCAACGCAAAATTCCGTTTCCCATACAACACGCCAGAATCGAAAGAAGCCTATTTCTACCGCAGCTTCTTTGAAGAGTTTTTCCCATTAACCACCGCAGCTGAAACCGTGCCTGGTGGAAAAACAGTAGCATGTTCAACACCAGAAGCGCTGTTATGGGATGCGAGCTTGCAAGGCATTAACGACCCATCTGGTCGTGCGGTTAAAAACGTTCACGCTAGCGCGTATTAATCTTTAACCACACAAAAACACCACCCAATCAGGGTGGTGTTTTTTTTAGCACTATCTTGTAATATTGAACCTTACTCTATGAAGATAATAAAAAATAATAAGGCTTTGTATGACAGACATCAGTATTTTTAATCTTGAAATGACCGACCGCAGCCAATTGAAGCCTAAGCATGATGCCAACGGGTTAACCGTGGTTGAAGTACAAATAAAACAATATCAATTCAACCGTTTTCTGTATCAGTTTGTCGGTGCTGGATGGGAATGGACAGATAGACTACCGTGGACCAATAGCCAATGGCAGGCATACAGCGAAGCGGATAATTTACACTCGTTTGTGGCGTATAAAGATGGTGCACCCGCGGGATATTTTGAGTTGCAGCAACAAGATGAGGCTAATGTAGAGATTGTGTATTTTGGCTTAGGAGAGCGCTTTATTGGTAAAGGGTTTGGCGGCTATTTATTGACCCAAGCAATTGAAAAAGCATGGGCATTACCCAATACTCGCAGAGTGTGGGTACACACTTGCACCTTAGATCACCCTAGTGCATTGCAAAACTATCAAGCTCGTGGATTTAGCCTTTTTAGAACCGACACTGAACCAAGAACCAATCAAATAACTGCAGACTAAGTCAACCCAATGAGTGAAGCACTGACTCAACACTAACTCAGCTAACGTTTTTTACCTGCATTAGCGCGTTGTTGTAATGTAGCAAGTAAGGCACTTTTTTGCTGATCGTTCATCGCATGCCAGGCTAAAATTTCATCGAGAGTACGATGGCAGCCTAAGCAGACATCCTGTTCATCTAAACAACATTGCCTCACACACGGTGAGGCAATGTTGTTATTGCTGTTATTTTTATTCTGACCAGACGCCATATTCATTGCCATTAATGTCAGTGAAATGAAACCGTCTACCGCCAGGAAAACTGAATATCGCTTTGGTTATCTGTCCACCGGACTGAATAATTTTAGCTTCTGTAGCCGATAAATCTTGGCTATAAATAACGATTAACGGGCTGCCCTTTGCCAAGGTAAATTGACTGTCAGCTTGATAAAAGCCACCGTCAATACCGACTCGTAAAAAACAGCTGTATTGCGGTCCATAATCTTGAAACTGCCAAGCAAACACCTGAGTAAAAAAGGCTTTAGTGGCAACCACGTCTTTCACAGGTATTTCTAAATAATTGATACTATGATGCTGACTCATGCTCACCTCTGTTATTGCACTTTTTAATTTAGTGCAGTCGCTTAGCACCAATTAACCTGTAGCGTCCATATAGAAGGATGGCTTAATCGGACTGGTCACTCTGCTAATGAAACAATGCGTGGTTTGATACTATTGTTGTAGCAATGCCGCTACGGCACCAATAATGCCACCAAATACACCGCCCCATACCACTAACCAACCTAAATGGGTTTTAATCATATCTTGAATGATTTGTTTGACTAATTCTGGCGTAAGCTCATTTAAACGCTGGTCAACGATATTGGCCACTTTCGCCTGCATATCGGCGATAACATCCGGTTTTTCAAGCTCATTAACTAAAATTGCATTGAACTCTTCACTTTGGGCCAGTTCCACTAAAGACAGCTTCATTTTTTCAATGAATGGTTCTTTTAACGGAATTAACGCCTCGGTGCCACCAAACATGGCTAACATACCACCAAACGATGACTTTTCAATTGTCGACACCAATGCATCAAATGATGGCGCTAAATCAATTTTTTCAATCACAGGGGTTAAATCGATACTGCTAGCACTGCTGGTTGTCAAAAAGCGATCAATATTCTCTTGAGTAAAAAATTGCTTCATCATGAGATGTTTAATGCCCGCTTTAAACTCTTCAAATCGTGACGGAACCACGCCAGAGCCATACAATCCAGGGACTTTTTCAAACAACATGTGGATAGCTAACCAGTTTGTTATCGCGCCCGACAATGCAAATAAACCTATTGTCATCACAATGTGTTGCTGTAACACATACCCGACCACCATAAGAATGGCGGCAATAAGGTTGGTTAATACGCTCTTATTCAATCTCTTTTCCTTAACGTAGATGATGATTAATAAATAAAAAACCTGCGCTATTTTACCAGAAAATAACTGAGGTCTACATAACTCATCGTTTATGTCGTCAAAGACTTGAATACCCCACTGTTCAACTGATCAGCTTTATACCAAGCAACTATCCGATTCAGACTCGCCGAAGGCTTCATCATCGTGACGGTTAATCAATAATACTCCCATGCTGTGTGCCAGTAATTGGGCCTTTGTATGCATTTGACTCACCACATTATGTTGCTGATAGTCTGGCAGGACAAATACATCTTCTAAATGCCATACGGGTGCCAGGCGCACTGAGGAGAATGATGGATATAATTGAATAAAGCCCACAATATTGTCATCTATGAGGGCAACAAAAATCATCGAATCGTTTTCGGCCAAGCGGTTTTTCAAAAATGAATGACACGCGGGATAGTCAGCGGATTGTTGTAATTGCTGCCGATATTGTTCAAATAACAGGCTAAGCGGTTCTAAATCAATGCTCGAGGCAAGACGGATTTGCATTTATCATCCTTGAAAGTAGGGTTCAATATCACCTTAGATATCGCCATTATAATGTGAGTTAAATGATGAAATCACAACATCAAGGTTAACAACATTATATCGACACAAGTCATTAACAGGGCATTTGCGCTTAACATTCTCAAATGAGAAAAGCATAAAACCTATCAATTACATTAACTTAAATATAAATCTAACATCTATGTCCACAAATGTAAATTAATCCGTTTTACTCACAAAATAATCATTCGTTAAGATCGTTTTTTTGCTAAAATAAACCACTGTCGACACTGTTTCACATCAAGATTATCTCATATGACCTCGTATTTCTCTCAGATGCGCTCAGCGATTAATTCTCGCTTTCGTATACAAAAATTAGCTCTTTATGGATTAACTCTTTATCTATTAGGCTGTGCTGTTCTTGGTGGCGTTATTCCGTACATAGCCAAACAACAAGCACCCGCAATATTAGCCGAGCAGTTAGGCAGAAGCGTGACCTTGCAAGACGTTCGAATCAATCCATTTACCTTAGAACTCAACATCTCTGGCTTGGTGATTAATGAATTTAATAGCCAACAAACGTTTGCGTCATTAGCTAATGTGTATGCCAATATCCAATTATGGCAATCGATTACGTCTTGGTCATTGGTGATTGAAGATATCCGCTTAGTGAAACCCACCATTAAGGTGGCGCGTTCGCAAGCAGCTGATCAGCAAGTGGTGTTTAACTTTAGCGATATTATGACCCGCCTGAGCCAAAATACTCAGCCAACGCCAACCAGTACTGAACCAAGTGTTATCCCCGCGATAAGCATTGCTAATATTCAGATCCAACAAGGCGTATTTACCCTAGATGACAACGTCACAGATACCCACATTAATTATCCAAATATCAATGTGTCATTAGCCCAATTCAATAGCCTAAGTAGCGCGTTAAACGACAAGCAAGAGCAAGTAAATCGTTATAATTTAAGCATAGAAGATCAATTTAAAGCTTCAGTGACACTGCAAGGACAATTCCAATTAGCGCCATTGGCCATTGAAGGCGATCTTAATGTTACAGGCATTGATTTATCGCGCTATTGGTCGGTTGTCGATCAACTGTTTGCCATGAATTTAGCGGAAGGTATGTTGAGCCTAAACGGCCAATACAAGGTGATATTACAAGATAAAAACTTAGCCCCAATCACTGATATAAAAGTCACCAAGGGGCAGATAACAATTGATCGTTTTAAAGCCTTGTATCAACAAGATGAGAAAATTGCGATTGATGTGTTAGCGTTAAAAAACATCAATCTTGATAGCCTGAAAAAACGCGTGAATATTGATGAGTTCCACACTGAAAATGGTAAAATCAAACTCAAGATCACCCCGACAGGCGCTGATCTCGTTGCGTTGTTGTTACCTAAAAATACTGAGCTGACGACTGAGGTTGATACCGTAAATCACACTCGCACAGATGACGCACCATCAGAAGCATTAAATAGCGATACCACAAAAGCGAGCACTTCAGAGCCATCTGCCCCTGTGACAGACAAGGCGGTTGTGGTAGTCAACAAGCTCACCACAGAGGTTGCCACTGAACAGACTACAGATGCTATCGCTGACGATGTTATGGTCAATAGCACTAGCCAACAAACGCAAGCTTCTCTTAGCTCTGAAACAACAGCGTTATCTGCGCCTACAGCAGAAACGGCCTCAGTAGCAACTCAATCGCAAACGGTATCTAAAGCAGTTGACGCTGGCGCACCTTGGCTCGTCACGCTCAACAAAATCTCTATTGCAAAATATTTAGTCGATCTGGGTGAAGGTATTGCCAGTGATAACATTATCCTATGGCAAATTGGCCCAATAGATATCAGTACCGGTATCGTGAAATCTGATCTATCAACTCCAATTGATTATCAACTTTCAGCAGGCATCAATGCTCAGAGCTTATTAACCTCTGTTGGGCAAATTGATGCCGTCGCGCAAACTGTCGATGCGGACATCGATTTTAGTAATATGTTGTTATCACGCTTACAACCCTATATCGCCCCGTACATAAATATGACCATAGAAGACGGGATGTTTTCAACTAAGGGCCGTTTGCATGCCGATGCCAAGGACATGCTGACCTACTCAGGTAGCGCAAACATCAGCCAATTGCACATTAATGATAATGTCTTAAAACAGCCTTTGCTGACATGGGAAACCATGGACATCAACCAATTAGCGTTTGATCGTCAACAAGCTAAAATTGATATCGATGAAATAAACTTCGATACCCTATTTAGTCGCCTAATTATTTCCGCTGACCGCACTACTAATATCAGTGCATTAATCAACACAACTGACACTGCAACACCCCCCAAGCAAGTTGGCGTTGAGCCCAGTAATGCCAGAGCGACATCCGCCGATGAAGCTGCTGTATTATCGGCTGGCAATGAGTCACCCGCCACTGCCAAGCCCGCGCAAATGCAGCTTAATATTAATAAAATTGGTTTTAAAGACAGCTCAGCCTTCTTTGCAGATAACTCCTTAACACCTAATTTTGCTTCCGGCATTGAAATGCTTAACGGCCAAATTACCAACTTATCATCGAATCCTGAAACTACAGCATCCGTTGATTTAACGGGGAAAATAGACAAATATGCACCCGTAACCCTTAAAGGCGATGTTAATCCGTTACTCGCGCAGCCTTACCTCGACCTTAACTTAAACTTTGACAAAGTTGAACTGACCTCGGTTAACCCTTATTCAGGCACTTATGCTGGCTATTATATTGATAAAGGCCTGTTGTCGTTAGACCTCAACTACCAACTTAAAAATAATGCCTTGGTCGGTAGTAATCACGTTGTGATTGATCAACTCAAGCTAGGTAAACCCAGTAATAGCAGCCTAGCCACCAGCCTACCGGTTACGCTAGCCGTTGCGTTGTTGCAAGATCGCAACGGCGTGATTGATTTGGGCGTTGATGTTTCTGGGGATATTGATTCTCCAAGCTTTAGCTTTGGTAGCATAATAATTAATGCGTTAGGCAATGTTATTACCAAGGTTGTCACCTCACCTTTTTCGTTTTTAGCAGGTCTTGTGGGTGATGATGAAGAAATGGATAAAATCATTTTCGATTATGGACTTAGCACGATTACGCTTAAACAAAAAACCACATTAGACAAGCTGGCTAAAGCGTTAATTGACCGACCGCTACTTAATCTTAATATCAAAGGCAGTGTCGACTTAATTAACGACCAACAAGCCTTAGCTGAATCTCAACTGCATAAAAAGCTGGCTAAAACGGCGGGCATTAAATTCAAAGATTTCCCAAAAAGTTTATCTGCTAGCCAGTTTCCTGCAACAGGGCCGATAGCTGATGCACTCTACCAACTGGCGGAGCAAGAATTGTCACAACCACCACAGGACATCAAGCAAACGCTCAAACAGCAAGCACCAGAAATCACAGAAGCCGAATTGATCACTCGCTGGCATATAGGCTTGTACAATATGCTTAAAAACCAACAGCAATCTACTCGTGATGACTTAGGCGAATTAGCACAACAGCGTGCGAAGGCCGTAAAAGCCTATTTAATCGATCAAGCCGGTATTGATGCGGGTAAAGTATTTGTACTTGAGAGCCGTATCAACACAGCTGAAGATGCCGCTGAAGCATCGCTTGAACTACAAGTAAAATAACCTGTTGTTAGCTGTTAACCGCTATCGACATCGGGTAGACTGCGCATACATTGCAAACGAGTCATAACAAGCGTTTGCAATCATGTCATATTATTAATAGCTAAGATTGAGGTTATCTATGTTTATCGTTCGCTGGATTTTAGGTCGAATTATTTTGTTGTTAAATTTTGTGTTTGCACCTAAAAAGCGCCAACGTCCGCAAGAGCAACAAGCGACTGTCGATCAACAGACTCAATCACTGGCTTTGTATCAATACGCCGCCTGCCCTTTTTGCGTCAAAGTGCGTCGTGAAATGCGTCGTCAAAACCTAAGCATTAATTTAGTTGATGCTAAACAAGAGCAACACAAAAGCGTGTTAACTAGCCAAGGCGGCAAACTACAAGTGCCTTGTTTACGTATTGAGCAAGACGGTAAAACCCAATGGTTATATGAGTCTAAAGCCATTACGAGTTACCTTAACGAACGTTTCGCTTAAAGCGTTATCCGCTTAAATTAGCGACAACCTAGCGAATATGTAGCCACAGTGCATCACAACACTGTGGCGAATAAACGTCTGCGGATCTCTTTGCTACTCATGTTATTGGGCTATTAATCAATGGTGAATATGAGATTGGCAGCGTTTATGCCAAAATTTTTTAACCAAGAATTAATGAGGTTATGTGTGTCAAAATTCGGCTTAACCGTCTGCAGTATCATACTGCTAAGCGCGTGTAGCGCGAGCGAACCAGATCCAATGGATTTTGTTGGCCAATTTCGCGATGCATTTAGCACGGAAATTAAAGGCAACGGGATTAAGTTATTTGTCTACAAGGCAAAGTTGGCTACCGCGCTTGATCGCAGTATACCCAGTGGTCCGCCGCAAGACAGAATAATACGTCGCAGTACACAAGATGCACAAAGCTATCTCATTGAGCAACGTAATGCTGAAAACCGTCTCGAACTATGGAACCAACAAATCGATATCGGTGTCAGAAAAACCATCGAAATGAACGGTTATTGTCAGGCTGGCTTTATTGAATTAAGTCGTTATGTTGAAGCTGAACGCGGTGAAATTCGTGGCGAATGTAACGATGGCGCTACTGCTGAAGATATCAAAAAATTCGCTAATTAGTCGTTAATCCGGTGATGTTTTTAGTCTACTGAAAGTACTAATAATGCGACAGTTAGATAAAACACTATATCCAGCTAAGCAATTAAGTTAAAATTAGCCTCCAAATTTTCTCGTGATGGTGCCGTTGGCTCCAAGACCAGTGTCATCACGCTTTGATATGCTATTTATTGTCTACAAAGATATAAATAGTTTATCGTTTATAAAGTAAGAAATCAGATGAACAGAAAGCAAGAGATGATCAAAAAGTTGGCAAAACGAGCTAAGGCTCGTCAGAACAAAGTCGTGCCAGCGAATCCAAGTAATAAGCCAGTTGAGCGTTATATTTCTAAAGCTGAACGCGAAAAAATTGCGTTAGCTGAAGCGGCAGAACAAATTGCTGCCACAGAGACAAGTAACCCGGAAACTGACAAAGACTAACACCTATTAAGCTGTTAGTAACAAAAAGCCCCTATCTTGGTCAAACCAAAATAGGGGCTTTTTATTAGGTGTTCAATATAGACTCAATAGGGAATAAACCGTTATCGGAATAACCTGATGCCATTATTTGCTTGTGTCTGTAGGCCTAGTGTCAGTATTAGCGTTATTTGCACCAGTTTTATCGTCAATGGTTTGATCTTTAATCGATGATGCTGGAATAGATTGCTCTGCAAAGCTGGTGTTAACGTCGTCCTTATCGGTATTCGCTTTATCGACAGGAGTCTGCTTGGCGAACTGTTTACACAAGGGCTCTTCATCCAATTGCGCCATCTGAGTACGCCCTGACATAGGTGACGGTGCCGCGACCATATCAATGTTAATCACATCGTTTTCTAACACTTGTTGATTGGCTGCTGCGGACACTAAGCCTTGACGACTAATTTTATCCACTAATCGATATGCGCAAAAAATACCAATCACACCAAAGATGATTGAGCCAATCACCTGACCGATGAGCACCCCAAATACCCCGCCCCACTGCGCGCCAAAATACACAAAGGGGATAGTGCCAATGGTGGCTTTACCGACGTTAAAAAAGGTCGAATATTTGGCTTTACCTAAATTATTAAATGACGCATTGGCAATAAATAAGATACCCGAAAAGATAAAGAACACCGCGATATACTGGCAGAAAAACAAAATCAACTCGGCAGCATCACCTTCCATATCAAAACTACTGACAATCACATTACGCAATAAATACAGCCCTAGCGACATCACTAATACGTAAGCCACACAAAACTGAATAGCGTTGGTCAAACTTAATCTCACACGCTCTATTTCATTGGCGCCAAAGTTTTGTCCCACAATAGGCCCAACGGCGCCAGACAGAGCAAAAATCATCCCAAACGTTACAGGGATCAAGCGGCCTAATACCGCCCAACCGGCCACATAACTGTCACCAAAATCGGCTATGGCACGCGTAACTACGGCATTACCAATTGGGGTGGCCACATTGGTGAGCATTGCTGGGGCGGCAATGGCAAATATTACCCTGAGATCTTGTTTAAACTCGTCAAATGAGAATCGACCTAACAACTTATGTTTAATCACCACACCGCGCGCGGAGATAATGAATACTGCGATACGAGCAAGAACTGACGCGGCCGCTGCACCTTCGATGCCCATTGATAAAGAAAAAATAAAGATAGGATCCAACACCGCATTAACACCGCCACCAGCGAGTGTTGACATCATCGACAATTTTGCATCACCCACGGCACGTAAAGCGCCACCCAATGCCATGGCTAAACAAATAAACGGTAACGATGGCAGTAGAATATACAAATAGCTTTGGGCTAGCTCTGCAGTTCGCCCTGTTGCACCGATTAATGCGAGCAGCTCTGGAACAAATGTAATCACCACTGCAGCCACCAACACACTGGTCACTAATGTGACTATGGCACTGTTTAAGAATAATCTTTTCGCTAACTTAATATTCTTAGCACCCACAGCTTTTGACACTAAGGCACCAAGGGCAATGGATAAGCCGATACCAATAGAAGTGGTAAAAAATGAAATGGTGCTGGCATAACCTGCCGCAGCAGCAAGCTCAACTTCGCCGAGCAAGCTTAAGAAGAAAATGTCGAGTAAATCGACAACAAATAACGCCGAAATACCGACCGCAGCGGTCGAACTCATCACTAAGATGTGGCGTAAAATGGGTCCTTCGACAAATTTAGCTGTGGTCATTGGTATCCTTGAGATGAAATCACCCTGCGCAAGATTGTCACTGGACGATGAATAAAGGTAAAACTACAGCTTTTCTAACTCGCTGCCACAATGATTACAGTACTCGGCATCATTATCGTGGCCTTTTTTACCGCAATTATTACATTTACGTAAATCACGGGTTCTGACCATTTCATTTGAGATCTCAGCGGTTAAAATGCCGGTTGGAATGGCAATAATCGAATAACCAATAAGCATGGTTAGCGCAGCAATCCCCTGACCTAACGTAGTTTGCGGCGTAATATCACCATAACCCACAGTGGTAATCGTTACGATTGTCCAATACATTGATTTAGGTATGGAAGTAAAGCCATTCACTGGGCCTTCAACAACATACATAATCACACTCAGTACCATAATGATCAGGCTGACCGAAAAGAAAAACAGAAACACTTTACGGCTCGACAGTATCATGGCTTTGAGCAATATATTACCGTCACTTAAATAGCGCAGTAGCTTTAATACTCTGAATACACGGAATAGCCTTAACACTCTTATTGCTAATGCTAAATTTGCACCAGGGAATATCAAACCTAAATAACTGGGCAAAATAGACACTAAATCGACTACACCGAAGAAACTGCGGGCATAGTGTAACCGATTCAATGAACAATATAATCTTAATATGTACTCAACGGTAAAGATTACCGTAAAGGTCCATTCTCCAATACGAATATAATCACCATATTGCGCATGAATAGTTCCTATGGTGTCGATAAAAATCAGTGTCACACTCAGTACAATGCAAATCATCAGTGCAATATCGAAGCGTTTACCTGCTGGCGTTTCAGTACCAAATATCACGCTTCTGAGTGTTTGTTTTAGTGGGCTGTCGGCTTTTTCTTCGGTATTCATTTTAGGTTTCGCTGTATTAGGTTATATCTATCAAAAAACTTGCAAAAACTTGCAAATAACTCGGTCAACTAATATCAATTAACCCTTGATGTCGTTAAAATCTAACATTGACCGCCGAGATTTAACATTCACAATCGGTCATTTTACAATAAAAAATAAAAAGGTCATTGGTTTACGGAGATTTCATGCGCACGCTGTCTATATTACTCATGGTTATATTTTGTTGCCCTTTGTTGGCTAATGCATCATCAGCTCAATCTTTAAAGGCCAAAGTCGATTTAGTTGTCGTTAATAAATCTGAATCCCGCTTGTCTGTTATGCGTGACGGAAAAGTGATTAAAAGTTATCTGATTGCTATGGGTGACGTGCCCAGTGGTCATAAACTTAAAGAAGGTGATCAACGTACTCCACAAGGTCGTTACACCCTAGATTATAAAAAATCGGATAGTGCATTTTATAAATCGATTCATATTTCATATCCTAATGAAGAAGACAAATTGCGTGCTGACGCATTAGGCATAAGAGCCGGTGGTATGATCATGATCCACGGTGAAAACCCTCGCTCATCGTTACCGCCAGAAGAAGCACAAAAGTACAACTGGACCAACGGTTGCATAGCTGTCACCAACAAAGAAATGGATGAACTTTGGCAAATGATTGATGCTGGTACGCCAATTGAGATATGGCCATAAGCTGCTCTACTATCAACCATACCATTTTGCTTTGTTTTTTGGGTTATTAAATGAATTACCAATACTTACAACATACTTGGCCAGATTTTAGTCAACGCATTATTGCATTCATACATCAGTTAGGTTTAGAAGGTTTATCCCTTCATTGTGATCACGCAGCTCTTCGAGTGAATAACAGCCAAACGGCGCAGTTACTGGCAGATGAATTTAGTCAGTATGGAGACATTATCTCTAATAACATGATTAACGGTCGGCCGATTTTAATCATTAAATTAGTTGAGCCATTAGTTATGGGGGCAATGAACATTCAGTGTGTTGAACTGCCCTTTCCTTCAGACAAAGCTTATCCCGTTGAAGGTTGGGAACATATCGAATTAGTGTTTCCATCACAAGCGAAAACCAGTGAAGCATTCGTGGCAGAACTCATGGAACATGCCCCACAATTAGCTGAGATTATTGTCGCTGATAGTGCCAATACCGGTAAAAGTACCCATACAGGTAAAAGTGAACATAACATTAAGGTAAAGCTAAGTTCACCTAAAGGTGATAACGAACGCTTAGCAAATCCAACCATCGCATTTAAAGCCAATGGTATTTGCGTTAAAGTGCATCCACACGATATTCAAACTATTCTAGCCAGTGAATCAGCAAGCTAATCTCTTTACTGGTAATGGTTTATCTTAACCCTATTAGCACTAACTAGTAGCGGCTAACTTTCGCGGTAAAATTCCGCTCAAGCGAGCTCCCAATAGGGGTATCAGATGTGATACCTAGCCAGTTGAAGTAACTAGCTGACACCAAAGTTATCCTATAAAAAGAAGCGAGACCATTATTGCTTAGTCACAGGAAATAACGACATAGCATAAGCAAAACACGCTATGGCGATTAGACTAAACTGTCAATCGTTGATAACCTCACCTTGCTGGATCTCAAAACTGTTAAGTTTGCTTGGAAATGTGTGACGATCGATATGCTCGTCACTTCGCCATATCAAATACATAGAATATTACAGTTTATCAAATGCCCTTTTATCAAGCAGTTTGATAAGGAGATCGATACGCTTATGGGCTAAATAATCCTCGCAACGATTAAAGCAAACTGTCACAAGCAATAGTAAGAACCATACAAAGTTCTGTTCTGCTAATAAATCAAATTCTGCAATATAGACAATCGCGGCAATGGTCGCGCCAAAAATTCCCCATTGAATAAGCCAGCTATACGATTTAGGCCTCAATGTATCTAAATTAGCGCGTAATAGGTTAATTCTTTCAATTTCATTTGATTCAGCAATATTATCTATTGGAGTTTGATTCATTTTTTTACAGTTCCATTGTATAAGCGCGCTTAATTATCAAGCAATTTTGATTGATGTCATTGCTAGTAACATCAATAATCTACAGGCAATACGTCTAATATGATTGCGATGTCATTATTACTAATTTACATTAAATGACTATATATTTCGTACAACATAGCTGGGTATATCAATTTTAGCCCCACCTTCACTGAAGTTGGCATCTAAGGCATAAGCCATTTTCTCTAAAGGGGATTCGTGATAGCCAAAGGTTTGAATTTCATCCATGTAACGAAGTATAAAATCTTGGGCGCCTAAATGTGCCCATTGAGCCACATGGACTAACTCATGAAAGTGTAAGCGCAAACTCGAAACATTATGGCGAAGTACGTAATAGGTATTCTTATAGGTAATGCCACCAGCTTGCATATCCATAAAGCTACCGAATCCCATTTGGCGAAGCTCAGGGAAGTCAGGTTTTGGGATCTCGTCTACCACAACGAAATAAGCTTGTTCAAGAAACGCTAAAGGATAAAAACCTTCAAACTCACTGAAAAATTTAGCACAGCAAATTCGTTGTTGTTTATATTCGACATTGGTTTGATCAATCCATTTCTCAATTTTATGAAGCATCTTTATATCCCTATTTAATGCACCATTTAAATGGCAATCTTGCTGATTTTGGAATTTTGGATAAATGAATATCTTTTTCGACTAATCTAAGCAAGCGTAATAACAAAAATATCGACGCCATTATACACATCAGCATCACACATTTTTGCAAAGATGCTTGAGTGATGAAATATTACTCAATATGCTATTCAGCGTCATATTCTTAGCAATAACATGATTAACTGCTGTCATCCTTTAGTTAGACAAAAGATATGTGAGCGACTAATCTATTATTACCTTACCTTTGCGAGTATTTACTATACGTTTTCTACTGTTGTTTTTATGCTTGTATAGTCTTGGTGCTATTAGCAAACCTATTGAATTAACGAATGTTCCTAGTGAACTATTCATTAATAAACACTTAACGATTCTACAAGACCGTAGTGCGGATTTGTCGTTCCAGAATGCCTTTAAACAATATAAACAAGGTAAGTTCACGCTAAATGCCGATGAAAGAGCCAGTTTTGGGTTTATTCATGATGCGCTTTGGGCATCTGTGTTAATCAATAATTCATCGGATAAAGAGATAAAAAAAGTGCTTTACCTCGATACCGCTTGGCTAGACCATGCTGATTTTTATTTTATGCGTCAAGGTAAAGTTGTAGATAAAGCGTTTATTGGTGACACACTACCGTTTAATGCACGAGAAAATAAAACCCGTATGCTGTCACAGGAATATACGTTTAAGCCAGGCACCACTCAGGTGTTTATGCGCTTTGAATCACAAGACCCTCTGCTGATTCCATTGTACTTAACAACTCACGACGTCATACAAGATGACCTAATTATCTCAAGTTATTTTTATGGCTTTATATATGGTGCATTTTTTATACTTTTCGTTTATAACATTACGCTTTTTATCAGTTTAAAAGATAGCAGCTATGTATTCTACTCTTTGTATTTATTGTCATTTTTTTGTTTAAATATTGCTTATACTGGCCATGGCTTTAAATTTATTTGGCCCAATAGCTTATTGTTACAACAATGGTTAATGATATTATTTTTATATTGTTACATCGCTTTTAGTATCGCCTTTTGTTTTGAATTCCTTAAATTAAAAGTGTTTGCGCCTAAAATATATCAAATAAGAAAGTGGGTATATACTGGCCTAATGCTGTTAATCACCAGTCTATTTCTCAATGCAGACCAATTACTCGCCGTTAATATAGGTGTCGCCCTGACGTCGCTATTAGTGGTTATTTTTTTATCTTTGGGGTTTTTAGTCTTAAAAAATGGTCACGATACGGTTAAGTTTTTTATTCCTGCTGTATTTCTCGGCGCTGGAGGTGCGGCTACCTCTGCAGCAACTACTTGGGGCTTTATTCCCTATAGCACACTGATATTTCACAGTATTGAAATAGGTATGTTAATTGAAATGTCAATTTTAGCTTTAGCATTGGCCTTTAATTTAAAGAAGGTAGATAAAGCTCGTATTACTGCTGAAGTCAGCGCGCAATTAGATCACTTAACTGAATTATATAATCGTCGTGTTTTTACTGTAGCCGTTAGCCCGTTATGGAATTTAGGTATAAGAGATCAACAAGCCTTTTCAATAATCCTGTTGGATATCGATTGGTTTAAAACAATAAATGATGATTATGGTCATGCAGCTGGAGATGATGTACTTAAAAGTATTGCTCAAACATTGCAACAACACATCAGAAAAAGTGATATTTTAGCGCGTTGGGGAGGTGAAGAGTTTATCATTTTCTTACCTAACACCACTCAATCAGATGCAATTAATCTCGCTGATCTCATTCGTAATAACATACAGAAAATGACAGTTTCACATGACACAGGCCCGCTATCAGTAACTGCTAGCTTTGGTGTCGCGGTTTACAATGAACAAATGACTGAATTAGAGGACCTAATCAAACTTGCAGATGTTGCTTTGTATAAAGCCAAAAACAGTGGCCGTAATGTTGTTTGTCACATGCCACAAAACCAAACCATTAAAAACCAAGAAGTTAATAAAATGACGCCTATTTAGCTGGTCTGCCTCTGCGTGAGTGAATCTTAAGACTAACCAATCCAATTGCCTTATACACTCATTAGTGGGTCTTTTAGTTCAACAGCTTGGTTGAGTACCTTGATAGTCTTTAATTAACGCTTACAAAGCGTCCTTGAAAATAGCCAAGTAACATGCAGGCAAGGCCTAGCGCAATACTTAGCTATGCAAGATCATTTGCTAGGCGTTAATAGCGCCGGGCTGTCTTTTTTGCCTTGAACAATAATAATCATAAATACACCTATCATAATGGCAATATCTGCGACATTAAAAACTCCCGTTCTTAGACTGCCAACGCCAATATTGAGAAAATCAATCACAGCACCATGATTAAACACGCGGTCATGGAAATTACTAATACCACCTGCAAAAATAAGTGATAGTGCAAGTAAAGATGGCTGATTCAGCTTGGTATTTGATAACAAATAACACAATAAACCTAATAAAAATGCCCCTACCAATACCACAAAAAGCCAAAACCTAGCTTGCTCCGACATGCTATTACCCAAACCAAGAAATGCGCCAATATTTTCAACGAAACCGACTCTAAGGGTGTCATTAAGGTAACTGACCATTGCATTTTTTGTCAGGTATTCTGATGCCAGCAACTTAGTCGCTTGATCAATGCCGACACAGGCAAAGCTCACTGAAAAAATTGTTAACAGTCTTTTCCGAACGTCCATGTTTACTCCAAAATATTGATGACTATAGGCTAATTAACCGATAAGAAACCGAGTTTGTGTATTGGTGTCTTTCTTTTCCGAAGCATTTATTTCAATCCTGAATAATCCAAACAAGAACAGCGTGCCTATCATCACTATCGCGGCAGAGACATATAGCCCAATATCATAACTGCCAAAAGTTTCAGTAAGATACCCGGTACATACAGGCGCAAGAATTTGGGCCGCACCATAGGCCAAGGTCATAGTCCCCATAAACTTAGCCGGGTTACTAGGATAAAACTTACCCGCCATTGTTAATACCATGCTAACGCATGCGATAAAAGTCCCGCCGAACATTAATGCACTTAAGATCACCACAGGTAAGCTGTCATTTATAGCTGGAAGAATAATCCCTATGGCCTGAAGAATATACGCAACGATTAACGCTTTAATATAACCTGTTTTTCGCGCAATTCGATCCCAAATAAGTGCTGCTGGGGTTGCTGCTAATCCAACTAATAAAAAGGCCAATCCCCCTTGCCCTTGTAAGCCTTCAACCCTCTCGACAATATCAACAATAAAGGTAGAGCTAACAGCATAACCATAACCTGCACAGAAATAAGCCAACATCATCAGCGATTTAAACACTTTGCTTGGAGGAGTATCTTTAGCCGTCCCCCCTACTTGACCATCAATGAAAGGGTGTGGCATCCATAACCATGCTGGGATGGCAAATACTGCCGCCATAACGGCTAATGCCAACCACTGTTGCTGCCAGTCGGCTGATATTGTCAACATGAACTCAACCAGTAATGATGTAATGATGATACTTAGCCCAGCACCTGAGAAGTGAATCCCTAATTCAGCACGGTGATGATGTTTAACTAACCATTTTAATATCAAACCAGAGGCAATAATAAAGCCACCAGAAGCGCAAACTCCGGCAATAAATCGTAATACCGCCCAAGTGACCATATCCGTGGTCATTACCATTGCTGCTGAAGTGAGCACACTCAATATAAGATACAGCCGGTGCAAGTTGTATTTATAGTTCATGTTATGCAGGCTAGCAGCAAGCAATACTCCACTCATGTACCCCATAAAATTAGTGCTAGCGAGCCAACCGCCTCCGAGTTCAGTTAAACCTGCACCATCCTGCATTATCGGTAATAACAGGCTGTAGGAGAATCTAGCCACACCAACAGTCACAATTAAACTACTGATACCGGCAAAATATACTCGAAATGTTGTTAACGCCATTAGCATGTTAACCACTTTGAATTATAAATAATTAACAAAGAATACGTTAACCTGCTAATCTTAAAAATTGAATTATTTAGAATAAATACTTCTTATTAAGAGAACTATATGGAAATTTTGACACTAAAAACCTTCAAAGCGGTAGTCGATGAAGAAGGTATTAAAGGCGCAGCGGATAAACTGCATACGGTTCAATCTAATATCACCAACCGAATTAGAAAGCTCGAAAGAGAGCTGGATACCAAACTATTTAATATTATTGGTCGTAAGTTACAGTTAACAGCGAGTGGACAACAGCTTTGCGAATATGCCGATCAAATTTTGCAGTTAGAATATCAGGCCACATCAGCCATTTTACGCAATAAAGGAAGCTATGAGTTAAGAGTTGGGATGCCAGAAACATTCGCAGCGGTTCACATGCCTCTGGCCCTCAAACAACTCAAGCTTAATCATTCTCAAATTCGCACCAAAATCTATACCGATACCAGTGACAGACTGGTGTTTTCGGTACTAAACAATAAAGTTGACTGCGCCGCGATTGGTAATGCACCTAAACATGAAAAACTGGTTGTTATCCCTATAGTGAAAGAAGAATTGATCATGGTCACGCCGCTAGACAGTGAACATGATCCGGTATTACTGGTCAGAGATGAAGGCTGTGGCTATAGAAAACACGCCCTTATTTGGCAACAAAAGGCTGGGCGAGGTCATGATGAGCTCATGGTGATGAGCAGTGCGGATGGTGTTTTAGGTTGTATTGCCGCGGGTTTGGGCTACACGATTATTGGCAAGAATATGGTGACAGGAAGCCGCTATGAGAAGTCACTCGTTATGACACCAGTGAGCCATGGCCCAAAGCATGTTCAGTTGTCGATTGTCTATCGTAAAGGTAGCCTATTAGAGGCTGGAATATTAACCCTTGCAAAACTGTTAACCAAATAGCGATGCTACCGCCCTAAATCAAAGGGCCTCTTAGATAACTCAAAAAATAAATGGACAAATTAAACAATACAACTCAATAACTTAATCAAAAAAAATCAAGTCAAAACATCAAGTCAATGACACCAATCACTGCACTATTCCATGGTCCTCAACCTTATGCTCTAAAAATCTGGTAAGGACGGATTGGTCTTAACTCCTGGACGATAGAACTATCACACAGCCAAATGCCCCAAAAACGGTTTGTTTTACGTACAAATAAACTTGTCGCCATTTAAAACAAAATTGTTAATTTCAGCCTAATCTAAACTGCGCTAATAAAGGATGATGATCTGATGTTTCGGTATCGATTACCCGAGCAGATTCTAAAGTCAGTCCTCGGTAATAAAGATGATCTATGGGATAGCCCATCACTGTTGTTCGAGTATCTTTTACAGGGATGACAGCCTTAAGCCCTAATGTGTTGGTTATTTGAGCTAACATAGACAATCTGGCTTGGCGCCAGGTATTTAAATCACCGCCGAAAATGATTGGCCCTTTATGAGCTTGCAAAGCGGGTAGAAGTTGCTGTAACTGCTGCGCATAACTGTCTAGAGCATACTCAAAGTTAATACTGTGCAAATTGGCCACCAGCAGAGTCTCACCATTAGACAAAGGGAAATAACTTAACAGGCTCGACTTGGGAAATTGTATCAATGGTTCGGCCGTCAAATAGCCACAACTTTGACGTGCAGAAACCTCAGACAGGTTCATCACCCCAAGTGATGTCTCAGCTTGACGAAATGCTTGTACCATTGCCAATTTATGATGACTTTGCTGCTGCCATTGCTCAAACTCATCAGATAACTTCACTTCTTGCAGCAACAATAACTGATTCTGGCTGGCTAACTGGCTTAACAACGTTTGCCAGCCGGAATTTTGTTGTTTATAGATATTCCAGCTCGCGACAGCCAATTGACCATCAATATCCAAAGTCGCTTCAGGAGTGGCAGTAACGCATTGAGCCGTAAATGAACCTTGTGGACTGTTAATCACCCGGGGATCTGTCGCCAAGTGAATAAACTGTGCCATAAGGCTAGCTATCGCCATTGAAAGTATGACGATAACAATACTGCTCCATAGAATAAGCCTGAGCAGTTTATGCTTAGGTTGCAATGGAGATGCTGACTTTGAGCGAAAAATAGCGATTGTGAACTCCCTCTAATGATTGAAATAATGTCTAAAACTCGACAAAAGCTTGAATGACATTAACCTGCTTAACAGCAACTTAAATAACCAGAGCTTTAACAATGCTCATTTTATTGCTACTGATTTAATCAAGGCTAATATCATTAACACAGGCCCCACCATAATAAAACAAACGCTTTAATATACCCAGCTAGACAGATGGATGAGGGTAAATCAAATCTTTTAAAAAGCTGATATGATAAGTGCATGTTTTTTCTACATGATTGGTCTACTGGCTAGCTATGGTTGAGCTTTACAAAATATTAACGATAATCAGCGTATTAGCCTATTGGTTAATTATTGCCGGGATCACCGCCCGTATTGTCTATAAAAGGCGATCCGTCGGGGTTTCGTTAGCTTGGATGATGCTTATCTATGTGATCCCCATCCTAGGCGTTGTGCTTTACTTACTCGTGGGTGAGATGAACCTTGGGAAAAAGCGGGCCGTCAGGGCCAAAGAAATGTACACGCCCTATCGAAAATGGTTCAGTCGACTGTTTACAACTCATCAATTTCGTCCGCAAAATGTAAATGACTATACGATTAACATTAGCCAGTTATGCGAAAACCGCCTTGGTATTCCGACGCTGTCAAACAACCAACTAACCCTTAAATCATCACCAGAAACAATTTTAACGACCTTACTGCAAGATATCCAACAAGCGCAGACATCAATTCATTTCGAATTCTATATTTGGTATCCAGGCGGACTGGCAGACCAGGTTGCCCAAGCACTGATTGATGCAGCAGATCGTGGGATTGCAGTAAAAATATTGCTCGACGCCGCTGGCAGTCGAACATTTTTTAAAAGCCAGTGGCCAAAACGGATGCGTGATGGCGGCGTTATTATTGTTTCCGCGTTGTCTGTTTCTCCGATACGGATGTTCTTTCGCCGACTCGATCTGCGACTTCACCGTAAAATAGTGGTGATCGATAACCAAATCGGGTATACAGGCTCCATGAACTTAGTCGACCCTAAATATTTTAACCAAAGCGCTGGTGTGGGTGAAT
Organism: Shewanella vesiculosa; assembly: GCF_021560015.1. Classification (NCBI taxonomy): domain Bacteria; kingdom Pseudomonadati; phylum Pseudomonadota; class Gammaproteobacteria; order Alteromonadales; family Shewanellaceae; genus Shewanella; species Shewanella vesiculosa. Next base: position 1,563,530 of record NZ_CP073588.1, read on the forward strand.
GGGTCGATGTCATGGTAAGGATCACCGGTTCTAATGTGCCAGTACTTAATTGTATTTTTGCGTGGGATTGGGAAACTGAAACTGACCAAAGAATTTTACCCGAGCCACCAGATTATCACCCAGATGGGCATAAAAAATCTGATATGGTGCAAGTTATTCCTTCTGGGCCCGGCATGCCAGAGGACATGATCCAGCAGGTGTTGTTACTGAGTATTTATCAAGCCAAACACAGTATCACCATCACTAGTCCTTATTTTGTACCCAGTGAAAACCTACTGTTTGCATTAACCGCTGCCTCATTGCGCGGTGTGCAAGTTAACTTAATTATCCCCGATAAAAATGATTCACTGATGGTGGAATGGGCAAGCAGATCATTCTTTGGTGAATTACTCAATTCAGGGGTGAATATTCATCGTTTTTGTGGCGGTTTTTTGCATACAAAATCAGTGGTAATCGATCTGCACCACTGCTTAATCGGTACGGTTAACCTTGATATGCGCAGTTTGTGGCTCAATTTCGAAGTGACGCTTTCTGTAGAAAATTTAGAATTTACTCAATCTCTCAGTCAAGTCCAACATCAATATATGGCCAATTCAATTAAAATGGATGCGCGGGAGTGGCGCAAACGACCGTTGTTCAAACGATTAGTGGAACAATTTTTTTACTTTTTTAGTCCACTGCTATAACGGTCGATACGATAAGTTTGCGGTTGAATCAGGGCTATATCATCTGCACGAGCTATTAGTAACTGTAACTTAGTAAATGTCACTCATATCAATAATAGGCTTAGCAACTGTGGCACAGATAATGGACAAGATTAAAAAGGGAACTGTATGGCACAAAACCATTGGATACTTGTTCACTAGGGCCCTTGTTGGAATAAAAAAATATGGATCACAGTTAAGTAATAAGCGATAAATCGGCATCAATATTGGCTTAAACCAAGTGTGAAAATAATAACCACTCACTGCCACTATCTGTACTTCAATAAGTAATAAGAAAACATCAAGACTGACAAAATCAATAAACAAGGCCAAAGCAGCTAACTCAGGACCAAGCAGTAGAAATACGCCTAAAATAAGTATTGCGGTAATTTTCCACAGCCATTTTTCATGTTCATCAATCTTCCTTGCTAAAATAAGTTAACCCTTAACATGTAAATCAGAACGTTATACTTGTCAAAAATCGATAAAGTAACTTAATGACTTAATGAATAGCAATAATGCACTGCGAACCATTGTATTTATTGAATTTATTTTATGTAAACAGCTAATTAATAAGTTTCTATTCTTCACTAAATATGATGTCTGCATAATAAGATTCAGCTTGTTTACCACTGTTATCTGTGTCAGTCATTATCGCGATGATATCGATGTATTGATAGGCTTTACGATTAGCGGTATCACTGCCTTTATCACCAAAGGTTTCAATCAAGTCTTGGTATACATTGCGCTTTTGTGGATACCATCTGCCCTTCTGCGCTTCCTTACCTCTAATAGAGAGCATTTTAACACTTGAGCCAGCAAAAGCGTTGTCCCAAACCAAGCCCTGATCTTGATTACTCGACCAAACGTAGTTTAATGATTTGGTATTCCACACCATAAAACCACCATCAATAACCACATAAATTCGAGCAACAAAGTCGTCGCCTTTTTTACTGCGCTCATTTAACTGCAGCAGTTGCTTTTCGACGAGCCAACTCCAGTTGAGGTAAGGCGTTACCATAAGATCAATTTGGCGTTCTAACACTAATCCTGACGCGGCATTATGACTAAGTGCCTTTAGTGCCAAACGCCCTTTATACTCAACGATGGAGTAAATTGATTTACCGGAAAACACTTTAGGGTGCCACTTATCTATGCCCTTTTCACTTAATGACGTCAGATTGATAGTAGCATTCACGTTCAAACACACGATGACGCTAATCAATAATATAAACCATCGCAGCATTGCGATCTCCTATCATAACACTCAGTCACATTACGTCTAAAGCTGACAAAATATTACCATTAATAACCAATGGAGATATCCATGATAATTACTGGCTAATATGGACGTAATATTAAACATTCCGATCGGCAGGATGATTGATACCATCGCCAGTGACAATGTGGCCTAACTCAAATGGATTAACACCGTCTAAACACCCAATATTAAAACCATATTCAGTTGGGTTTGAACGTCGTTGATGATGAGTGTAAATGCCGCAGCGTGAGCAAAAATAATGCTTTGCAGTATGAGTATTAAATTGATAAAGCCTCAACACCTCTTGACCTTTTACCACTCGAATACCATCCAGCTTAACGGAACCAACAATCGCCCCTTTTCTGCGACAAATTGAACAATCGCATCGTCTCGGATTTTCAAGACCATTGGGTAGCGTAAGTTCAAGTTCAACAGCACCACAATGACATGTGGCTTTGTGTTTCAGTTGGATCTCGATGTTGCCAACTCGCTTTATCATAACTAGCTTCCTTTATGCAGTAAGCAGAAAATAGTGAGTCGCGCAGCTGAAGCTATGGCTCAAAGAGGCATAAATAATGCTCTACAGATACCCGTAAAGCTGTTGGTTATAGAGTCAAAAAGGCTCTGACTCTATACAGCAAACACTACTTAGCCGCTTTCTGAGCGGCTAACACAGTCGCCATAGACGGCACAATCGACACAGGGTCTAAGCGCATTTGGAACCAGTTTAAGCGCCAATCTAAATGTGGCCCAGTCACTCGACCTGTCGCGCCAATTTCAGCGACTTTATCGCCTTGTGCTACTTTGTCACCCACTTTTAAATACAGTTTACTTAAATGTAAAAATGTTGAGCTCACCCCATAGCCGTGATCAATAATCACAGTGCCACCAGAATAAAACATGTCGGGTTCAGCTAAGGTTATAACGCCGTCTGCAGGCGCAACCACTACAGTGCCTGTTGGGCGGGCAACATCAACCCCAAAATGTGGATTTCCGGGTACGTCATTGTATATGCGCTGACTACCATATACCCCTGAAATTCTGCCTGTTACAGGCCAAATAAAGCTTTGCATAAATGCATCTTGCTGACTAAATAAGTCTCTGGCTGCACGAGTCTGTTTAGCATCTTTAGCAGCCCTCGCTTGAGCGACGGGATCTGGTTTCATTATTTTCTGGCTTATGCCGGTTACCCGATCAATTTTGTAGTCTCTTGCGGCTATTTTTAACGGCTTAATTTCTGTTAATCCGTCTGGGTAGATCACTTTAAATACTTGGTCTTTTTTCGCGTCTCTATCAAACCCTATAGCAAACTGACCGTCTGGGGTGACTTTTACTGCTTGATCATTCAATAAAACCTTACTGCCGGCTGGCACAGCCCCGCGCACTAAAGCACCTTGTTCAAACTGGCCTTGAAAGGTCACAGCGGCAAACGAATTAGCCGTTAAGCCACAAAAGCTGACCACCAGCATTGCTGCAGTTGATATCAATTTTAAAATGGTATTTTTTAATAACATAATCGAAACGCATTCCTTGTTAATCGCGACAAAAAGATAAAAAAAAGGGCCACCTTAAGGCAGCCCATTAATAATACTTGATTAACCCCTTACCGCAATGGCCCCTTTGCCAATACCTTCGTAAGCAATCACTTTAAAATGACTTTTAGGCTCTTTACTGGCCAATGTCTTTGCCATGTATTCAGCAAGCATCTCAACAGTAGTGTCGTGAGGAATTAAGTCACAGCAATGCTTAGGCATTGCTAATTGAAAATCACCTTGAGGCGCAACATAATGAAAACCATAGTGTGTTTCGTCGCTGATTTTAGTCTGCTTAGACAATTCTAGGGTTTTTACCGACACTAAATCCTCTTCGGTGCCGAGGTAAATGTCATGCCAACGTTCTGCCCAATATTGGTCCCATTTGGGCTCTGCAATACCATTTTCAAATACCGTTACTGGGCTACGATGACCATGGGCAATCCGCTGACAGTTGCCGTCATGCTTGCGTAATCCGTGGCTGTGGTAAAACGGGGTATCGAGCACTTCGCTGCGTAATGTGAGGCTGATGCCTTGGACATTTTCCGGTAACACTTCACGTAAGGCTTTCTTCAAAAAGTCATTGACGCTTTCATAGTCAATCACTTCTGAAGGAATAAGCGCAAATGCTTGTGAAGGACAGGCTAAATGTATGTCACCTTTGTCACTGCTAAAATCCATCCAAACACGGTCGCCCTTCTGCTGCCAGCGCACTTCGCTACAAGCAGTAGGGATTAACAGGCGATGATCGGCTACATCATCAATGGTGTTTTTGATGATGCGTTTAACCTTGCCAAAATCGAGCACCATATTTTGCTCATCCAAGCCACCATCTAATAGCACATCGACAATCCAGCTTTCACCAACCATGCCTCGAACAGGACAAAGGTAAGAAAAATCGATTACAGTTAAATCTTTTACAAACAGTTGCATTAATGCTCCTAGGCAGAAAAACAGTCCACCTCAGTATAAATGTATTCCTAACGGCGCATGCCAGTGGAAGGTCTATCTTACGTGATCAGCATTTATCCGACTATCAACTCTTAGTCTAATATTCTCGGGGGAATTACCACATGCTATTCGCAATGAGTCATCACCCGCCAATCGATTCAATGCCAGTAAAAGGTCACGTTGATACTCTAAATGATATCAACGACATTCTAAACAAAAGCCAAGCTATGAGCGAGTAAACATCGAAGATAAATGTAATAAATTAGTCTAATCGCAGTAATAGACCTGAATCGAGATAAAAGCTTGCGAGGGGAATCACGACACCCAAAGGAGGAGGATGTTTTAATGTAGTGAGCAATGAATTAATGCATTTACATAAAACATTAACTAGGATCTTTTTATCTCAGGTGATCACAGGTTGTTCGAGATAAACGGTTTATTTTATATACCAGAGCAGCGCAAATGTTGAATGATAGAGACCAAGCTTCTAACAGACTAATAAATTGCAACAAAATGACTCTATAAACACGTTTAGCTGATGCTTCAAGCAGTATTTATAATGGTGATAACACCGAAATGGCCAACAGTGATTCAACATCGGTGAACCTAGATATTTACGCTAATGCAGTACTAAAAGTCGTAATGTTAATGGCAAAGCAGCTTACACACTCTGTAAGCTGCATTTTTGTTACTTTACTTTAATTTCATTAGGTAAATTGCTGTTACGGATCGTAGGCAAAAACTCGTTAAGATCTTGTGGTAGTCGCGGTTTGCTATACAGATATCCTTGAACCAAATCACAGCCATTAAGCCGCAAAAAATCGGCTTGTTCGACGGTTTCCACCCCTTCTGCAATAATCTGTAAATTCAGGGCATGACCCAATGCAATAACCGCCTTAGCTATGGCGGTGTTATTGGTATCATGAGGAATGTCTCGCACAAACGATTGATCGATTTTTAGCTTATCAATTGGTAACTTTTTGAGATAATTCAGAGAAGAGTAACCAGTACCAAAATCGTCGATACTCAAGGCTATTCCCATAGCACCTAATAATTTCAAATCACGAATAATTGCATCAGGATCATTCATCATACAAGATTCGGTGACCTCTAATTCCAAATGTTTCGCAGGTAATCCCGTTTCTAATAAAATAGAACGTACTTTATCAACAAAATCATTCCTTTGTAGCTGTAAGCTCGCCACATTAACGGAAATACGTTCAAATGTTTTGCCTTGTGTTAACCACTCAACCCCCTGCAAACAGGCAGTTTTTAATACCCATAAACCAATGTCCCAAATCAAACCAATCTTCTCGGCTAATGGAATAAATTCAGCAGGAGAAATTTGACCTAAAGCCGTATCGTGCCAGCGAATAAGGGCTTCAAAACCATTTGGTTTTAAATCGGATAACTTAACCTTTGGTTGATACATTAGATAAAAATCTTCATTAACTAATGCTTGATGCAATGCCGTTTGCAGTTTTAATTGTTCTGCTGCTTGTTTGGTCATGGACTCGGTATAAAAAGCGTAATTATTTCGCCCATCCAATTTAGCACGGTGCATAGCGGAGTCAGCATTTCGTAGTAAGCTGTCATGGTCATCGCCATCACTGGGGTAGATAGCAACGCCCATACTGGCGGTCAGCCTTACAGATTGAGAATTATCCAGTATAAACGGACGCTCAAACACACTGCGAATGCGATCAATTGATGAGGTGACAGAATCTGTCCCCATAATACTAGGCAGCATGATGACAAATTCATCGCCACTTAGACGGGCTAATACATCAAAATCAGATAAGGCGTAAGATAAACGTTTAGCTAACTCAACTAAAATTTCGTCGCCAATAACATGACCTAGACTGTCATTAATGTGCTTAAAAAAGTCGATATCTAAAAATACAATCGCCAGCTGCTTTTTAGCCCGATGAGAGTGATTAACCTCTTGCTCAAGCAATGACATAAATTGCATTCTGTTTGGGAGTTGTGTCAGCGGGTCAAAATAGGCTAAATTTTTTAATTTTTCTTCATTTTGTTTTTGAGCAGAAATATCGGCAAATACTGCCACATAATACTGAATGATATTTTGTTTATCTAAAACGGCACTAATAGTGATCTTTTGTGGAAATATCGCCCCATGTTTGCGACGATTCCAAATTTCACCATGCCATTTACCTTGAACAAGTAACGTATTCCACAAACGCTCAAAGAAGCTTTTTGGATGACGACCGGAATTAAGTAATCTCGGATTTTTACCTAATACCTCTTCACGACTGTAACCCGTTATATCAGTAAAAGCTTGGTTAACTTCAGTAATATTTCCATCACTGTTGGTTATCACTACACCTTCTACAGCATTTTGAAACACACTCGCGGCTAGAATAAGTTGTTCTTCAGCCTCTTTGTGCTTGGCAATATTGCGGGTCATTCCGATAACCCCAGTCAATTTGCCTTGAGCATTGCTAATTGGGGCTTTAATGGTTTCGAGCCAGACTTTATTAAAGTTGACGTCGACTTCTTCACATTCAGACACCACTACGGAAGCTCCGCTATTGATGGCTAATTTATCGCTCTCAATAAATTCATTTGCAGTGCGTTGATCAAATAAATCAAAGTCGGTCTTCCCCCAGAATTTGCTCTTTTGATTTTCGCCAAGCTCTCTCAACACTTTTATTACATGAAACATATTGCCCATTGGTGTCTTTTACCCAAATATGCTCTTCAAAAGCATCAATAAAGGATTGTAAATCAACATCAAGAGACACTGGCTTACTCGCATGAGAATCGATCGTTAATGAGCTTATATAATAGCGGATTGCATTACTTAGCATATCGGCTATGCGTATTTGCATAGCCGATAAGGCTTGATTTAATACCTCTTCGGACGGCGGCTTCTCTTGAGTGCTAAAGCTTATCACGCCAATAATAGTACCTTGGGCTGAACGAATAAGTTTGTGGTAGACACACGAGTGCTGATCGAGGGTGGTGACATTATGCGTGAGGGTCGCTTTGAGATGTTGTAATACACTAGACTCATGTTGTTGCTGGGTATTTTTATCAATATTTTGACTTGTGCAAATAACATCAATACTCAGTTCAATATTGGCCTGATAAAAAATGATAGCAAGACGAAACTCGGCAGAAATATCGTTTATTTCTAGCTGCCATTCTCTTAATTGCGCTTGAGAAATAGCTTTTTTCAGCATATCAATTTCCTGAATAGTGTTGGTTGACTCATGTTCTTATAAGCATATTTGTATCCATTAAGAGTATGCTTATCGACATTATTTGCAATATTATTGCGAGATCAGATCATATCTGAAACTATCCTATTGGGTGTGATAAAACAACAATATGTCATCGATTAGAGTGATTAAAGCAATAACCCACTACAAGTAACCGATTAAAACTCCCAATTCAATCATTCCTAATGCATAAAAAACAAAAAAGGAGCCCAAAGGCTCCCTTTCTATTTTACCGACATAAACCCGATAATTTTCTGAATATTAGCTATTTTTCAGTGCCGCAATACGTTTTTCTAATGGAGGGTGGCTCATCATTAGCTCAGCCATTGAACGTTTACCGTTAATTCCAAAAGCCGACATTTGAGCTGGCATAGCACCAGATTCAGGACCTTGGCGTAAACGCTCTAACGCAGCAATCATTTTGCCTTTACCTGCTAATCGCGCCGCCCCTTCATCGGCCTTAAACTCACGAATACGTGAGAAGTAAGCCACAATCATTGAAGCTAAAATGCCAAACAACATATCAAGCACAAATACCACAGCCATATAAGCAAACATGCCTAGGCCTTCACCTTCTTCATCATTGCTAGAAACAAAATTGTTAATAATGCCAGCGACAACACGTGCAGCAAAAATAACAAAGGTGTTCACGACGCCTTGGATTAAGGTTAAAGTCACCATATCGCCGTTTGCCACATGGCTGACTTCATGTGCAAGTACGCCTTCAATTTCATCTTGAGTCATGCCATAAAGCAAACCTGAACTCACTGCGACTAAGGCATTGTTTTTACTTGGGCCTGTAGCAAAGGCGTTCATTTCAGGTGACTGGTATATAGCAACTTCAGGCATCTTAATACCAGACTTTTCAGCTTGGCGTGCAACTGTTTCAACTAACCAACGCTCCATATTATCACGAGGATGGGTGATGACTTCGCAACCCATGGTTTTCTTGGCCATCCATTTTGAAATGGCTAAACTGATAAACGAACCACCAAAACCAAAAATGGCAGCAAATACTAACAGTCCACCCATTGTTGAGGTATTAACCCCAAGAATAGACATTACAATTGAAGCAACCAGTAATATGGCAAAGTTGGTTGCGATCAACAAAAATATACGCTTCATTTAAGCTCCTGTATGGCAAAAGTGCCGATTTTTCATTGTTACTAAAGACATAATATGTCCAAAAAAATTAAATTCAAGCTTAGTTGTATTAAAAAAAATTTATACTCTTTTATGAGCTGACAAAACAGAGACTTGAAATTCAAGCGAGCTGAGTCTAGGGAGGTTTGATTAATTGAAACTGAAAAATAACCGCCAAAAACAAACTCTGTGTCGACAATGGTTAATCTTTGTTAAACTGTCGAAAACAATGAACAAAAAGGACTTTTTATGACCATTAATGCGTTAATGCTGAGTGCTTCACGCGTCGGTGACTCTGCTTATTTAACTCATGCTGTTGAGCTTATTCGTCCATTAACCCAACCTGGGCAACAGTGGCTATTTATTCCCTATGCGGGAGTCAGTGTTAGCTACGATGAATATTTGACAAAAGTACAGACTGCACTTGAACCACTGTCAATAACCATTAACAGTATTCATCAATTTGCCGACCCAAAACAAGCAATTCAAGATGCGGCCGGAATTTTGGTTGGCGGTGGTAATACATTTCAATTACTTAACGAATTATATCGTTACGACTTAGTGCATTTAATCCGTGAACAAGTACAAAGTGGTATGCCGTACATTGGCTGGAGTGCCGGCTCAAACATTACTGGAGCCAGCATTCGTACCACCAATGATATGCCAATTGTTGAACCACCATCATTTACCGCCTTAGGTATACTGCCGTTTCAATTAAATCCGCATTACACTAATTGCCAGCTGCCGGGTCATAATGGTGAAACGCGCGCGCAACGCTTGTTAGAATTTACCTTAGTTGATCCTTTAACGCCGGTTATCGGAATCCAAGAAGGCAGCGCCCTATGGCGTCAAGGTGAAACATTAAAATTAATTGGCAATGAAGTAGCTTACTTATTCCATGGTAAGCAACAAGAAGTCGAGATAGCGGCTAATAGCGATTTATCTGATTACTTATAATTGAGCTATCTGTACAGATACTTATCGATAACTTACTAAAATCCACTAAACCTAAACCATTGAGCTTTATCTATAAGCTCAATGGCAGTTAATGTTGAGTGATTGGCCATTAAAAGTTACTGGCGACTGTTTGCTGATTAATACTTAGTATGAAAAGTTACTGGTTACTCAGTATCATACTGATTTCGTCACTCGGTATGTCGGTTAAGTATTCAACAAATTCGACTTCAAATCCGTTTGGGTCTATAAAGTAACGGCTTTTATAAAAAGGGTCATGACCACCGATGATCGCCACCTCAAAACCGACCAAGGCCAATCTTGCCACTAATGCATCAATATTATCGACTACATAGGCAAAGTGTGCCAAACCTAATGCATTACTTTTAAGATCGCGAGCTTCCCCTGTCCCCGAATCATTTAACGACAAATAATGATAATCATCACCAAAATGTAGCCATTTTCTTGGTGTACCATGCCAAATAGATTCGCCACCACCACGCACTCGCCAATGCGGAAATGCGGCTTTATAAAATACTAATGACTCGTCTAAGTCATTCACTACTAAATTTAAATGTTCTAATCGCATCTCTTATCTCCTTATTAATAATTCAACACAGCTTAATACCTCAAGTTAACTTGAGGTAAAGGATTATTTTTGCCAAAATGATAAAAAATAGTTGGAATAATAATGGAAGCAGAATTAAGTGTTGGCCAAGTTGCAAAGCGTTGTGGGATCAATGTGTCCGCTATCCACTTCTATGAACAAAAGGGCTTAATCAGTAGTTGGCGAAATCAAGGCAATCAACGTCGTTATGCACGAGACGTTATTAGGCGCATATCGCTCATTAAAGCGGCGCAGCAATTAGGGATATCACTTGATGAAATACACCTTGCTTTCGCGAGTCTACCCAGTGGAAGAACAGCGACTAAAGAAGATTGGGCTGATTTATCCAATGCTTGGAAACAATCACTAACCCAAAGGATTATTAAGATGCAAAAATTAAAAGACTTATTAGAAGGTTGTATTGGTTGTGGTTGTTTATCGATGAAAAACTGTCCACTGTATAATCCTGATGATTTGCTCGCTAAACAAGGGCCAGGACCGGTGCTATTAAACAACCAAGACACAGAATAACGATTAGACTAATAAATTTTGAACACAAAAAAGCCTAGTGTAAAAACTAGGCGTAAGCAATGAGCTAAAAATGGGGAGGGAGATAACACTAAAGGTTGTGAATATGGCTTAAATATTAGATTACACTTAAGCCACATATACACCAAGCTAACAATAAAGGTTTAGCCGAGCGTGTTTGTTGCGACAATATCAATTTTACGTGGTTTCATCGCTTCTGGAATTTCACGAATCAAATCGATATTGAGTAAACCGTGTTCTAAGTCCGCCCCAATCACTCGCACATGATCAGCTAGTTGGAAAGTGCGTTCAAAGCCTCGTTCAGCAATGCCTTGATGTAAATATTTTCGTTCATCACTTTTAGCAGTCTTATTGCCTTTAACTAACAATTTTTCGCCTTCGCTCATGATATCTAATTCAGGCATAGAAAAACCTGCAACAGCCATAGTGATCCGATAACGGTTTTCACCTAAAAGCTCAATATTATAAGGAGGATAACCAGTGTTAGCATTATTGGCTGCTGCATGTTCAGCAAGTTGCGCTAAACGATCAAAACCAATCGCACTACGATAAAGAGGAGTTAAATCTGGAGAAATATTAAAATTACGCATGTTCATACCCTTGTCTAAAGCAATATGTAAAAATGACCACTGTTTGTGTTAGTGGTGTTACGAGTTTACAGTCCTTTCGGCACTGTGTTAGCAAGTTTACTGAAACCTCAATCGAGCATTTCGTTAATCGTTCCTGCTACATAATTATATATATGGATGACAGAAAATATAACAAGTGTCGCAGGTGAAAAAATAATATTTAAGTCATAAAAATCATAAAATAGACTATAAAATCAGTGAACTAAAAAATAACTATTTTAGATAATAATCAGTGGTATTAAGTTGATTTCACAATGATGACTTTTGTCACTGGTAATTTTGATTGAAGTCGTCACAATAATAGACAACAAAACACATCAATCTGCACTCAGGATAAGAGATGAGCATATGGTGGTAAAGATCATAAATTTAGACGTTAACCACTATCAAACTAGTCATCTGTTTTACTCATAAGGCAAATTGAAGCGTTAATAGCTGCTCTATTGCAGGTTAATTTAACGAAGTTAGCAAAGTAACAGGCTATTTAATAAGACTAATAAGGACATTTTATGAACCCAGCAACAATGGCATTACTGATCCCAATTTTGGCTATTTTGGGCAGTTTTATAGTGAGCATAATGAAACTTAGAGAGCGCCAAGCTCGTGCCACAACAGACCAAGCAACCAACAATAAAGCCCTACATGATGAAATAAGCGCCCTACGTAAACGGATTGAAGTGCTTGAGCGTGTTGTAACCGAAGACGCATACGATCTAAAACAAAAAATTAATAATGCATAAGTTGTTTTGAACACTATTAGCATCGAGTCAATTGCAGACTATTTTAAATTGCTCAGGTTTAAGGCATAAAACAAAAAGGCCACTCGAGTAGAGTGGCCTTGCTGTGTTCTTTGGCCCCAAGAACTGACCTACTCTCGCATGGGTTTGTAGGCAACACTGGTCAATGGTTTAGGTCCAAGAACAGCTCTCAGGCACAAATTACAGACGTAAAAAAGCCCGCTACATAATAGCGGGCTGTTTCATGACTCTTTCAAGTCAAATAGGCGCCTAAAAATGACCTACTCTCGCATGGGCATATCATCCACACTGATTAATTGCTTAGATGTAAGGCACAAACAAAAAGGCCACTCGGTTAGAGTGGCCTTGCTGTAGTATTTAGCGCCTAGAACTGACCCACTCTTGCATGGGCATACTGGCCACACTGACTAATTGCTTAGATGTAAGGCACAAACAAAAAGGCCACTCGGTTAGAGTGGCCTTGCTGTAGTATTTAGCGCCTAGAACTGACCCACTCTTGCATGGGCATACTGGCCACACTGACTAATTGCTTAGATTTAAGACACAAAACAAAAAGGCCACTCGAGTAGAGTGGCCTTGCTGTTTTATTTGGCGCCTGGAAATGACCTACTCTCGCATGGGGAGACCCCACACTACCATCGGCGATACTGTGTTTCACTTCTGAGTTCGGAATGGGATCAGGTGGTGCCACAGCTCTATGGTTTCCAGACAAATTTTGTTTATCTAACGCAGTTATTGCATTAAATAATAATTCGGAAAGCTGATTGCTTTATTGAGTCTCTCGCACTGCTTAAGCGCTTTATTCTAACACTAAGTCGTATCAGTAAAACCCATCTGGGTTGTATGGTTAAGCCTCACGGGTCATTAGTACAAGTTAGCTCAACGCCTCACAACGCTTACACACCTTGCCTATCAACGTAGTAGTCTCCTACGGCCCTTTAGAGAGCTTAAAGCTCTAGGGATGACTCATCTTGGGGCTCGCTTCCCGCTTAGATGCTTTCAGCGGTTATCGATTCCGAACGTAGCTACTGGGCAATGCCATTGGCATGACAACCCAAACACCAGCGGTTCGTCCACTCCGGTCCTCTCGTACTAGGAGCAGCTCCCTCAATCATCCAACGCCCACGGCAGATAGGGACCGAACTGTCTCACGACGTTCTGAACCCAGCTCGCGTACCACTTTAAATGGCGAACAGCCATACCCTTGGGACCGACTTCAGCCCCAGGATGTGATGAGCCGACATCGAGGTGCCAAACACCGCCGTCGATATGAACTCTTGGGCGGTATCAGCCTGTTATCCCCGGAGTACCTTTTATCCGTTGAGCGATGGCCCTTCCATTCAGAACCACCGGATCACTATGACCTACTTTCGTACCTGCTCGACGTGTATGTCTCGCAGTTAAGCTGGCTTATGCCATTGCACTAACCGTACGATGTCCGACCGTACTTAGCCAACCTTCGTGCTCCTCCGTTACTCTTTGGGAGGAGACCGCCCCAGTCAAACTACCCACCAGGCACTGTCCTCAACCCCGATAGGGGCCAGAGTTAGAACATCAAAACTACAAGGGTGGTATTTCAAGATTGACTCCACTCAGACTAGCGTCCAAGCTTTCAAAGTCTCCCACCTATCCTACACATGTAGGTTCAATGTTCAGTGCCAAGCTATAGTAAAAGGTTCACGGGGTCTCTTTCCGTCTAGCCGCGGGTATACGGCATCTTCACCGCAATTTCAACTTCACTGAGTCTCGGCTGGAGACAGCGTGGCCATCATTACGCCATTCGTGCAGGTCGGAACTTACCCGACAAGGAATTTCGCTACCTTAGGACCGTTATAGTTACGGCCGCCGTTTACCGGGGCTTCGATCATGAGCTTCTCCGAAGATAACCCAATCAATTAACCTTCCGGCACCGGGCAGGCGTCACACCGTATACGTCATCTTGCGATTTTGCACAGTGCTGTGTTTTTGATAAACAGTTGCAGCCACCTGGTATCTGCGACTCCCGTCAGCTTAGAGAGCAAGTCTCATCACCAACAGGAGCGTACCTTCTCCCGAAGTTACGGTACCATTTTGCCTAGTTCCTTCAGCCGAGTTCTCTCAAGCGCCTTGGTATTCTCTACCCGACCACCACCTGTCGGTTTGGGGTACGATTCCGCTAACCTGAAGCTTAGAAGATTTTCCTGGAAGCATGGCATCAACTACTTCATCACCTTAGTGACTCGTCATCAGCTCTCAGCCTGTACATTGAAGTACGATTTCCCGGATTTGCCTAAGAAATCAACCTACCACCTTAAACGCGGACTACCAACGCCGCGCTAGCCTAGCCTTCTCCGTCTCTCCATCGCAGTTAGCGGAAGTACAGAAATATTAATCTGTTTCCCATCGATTACGCCTTTCGGCCTCACCTTAGGGGTCGACTCACCCTGCCCCGATTAACGTTGGACAGGAACCCTTGGTCTTCCGGCGAGGGAGTTTTTCACTCCCTTTATCGTTACTCATGTCAGCATTCGCACTTCTGATACGTCCAGTGTGGGTTACCCCTTCACCTTCAACCGCTTACAGAACGCTCCTCTACCGCGCACTTCTAATGAAATGCACCCGTAGCTTCGGTGGTATGTTTAGCCCCGTTAAATCTTCCGCGCAGGCCGACTCGACTAGTGAGCTATTACGCTTTCTTTAAATGATGGCTGCTTCTAAGCCAACATCCTAGCTGTCTAAGCCTTCCCACATCGTTCCCACTTAACATACACTTTGGGACCTTAGCTGACGGTCTGGGTTGTTTCCCTTTTGACAACGGACGTTAGCACCCGCTGTCTGTCTCCCGAGTAGTACTCATTGGTATTCGGAGTTTGCAAAGGGTTGGTAAGTCGGGATGACCCCTAGCCTTAACAGTGCTCTACCCCCAATGGTATTCGCTCGAGGCGCTACCTAAATAGCTTTCGAGGAGAACCAGATATCTCCGAGTTTGATTGGCCTTTCACCCCCAGCCACAAGTCATCCGCTCATTTTTCAACATAAGTCGGTTCGGTCCTCCAGTTGATGTTACTCAACCTTCAACCTGCCCATGGCTAGATCACTCGGTTTCGGGTCTACACCTTGCAACTAAACGCGCAGTTAACACTCGGTTTCCCTACGGCTCCGCTATTCGCTTAACCTCGCTACAAAATGTAAGTCGCTGACCCATTATACAAAAAAGGTACGCAGTCACGGTCTCAAGAACCGCTCCCACTGCTTGTACGTACACGGTTTCAGGTTCTATTTCACTCCCCTCACAGGGGTTCTTTTCGCCTTTCCCTCACGGTACTGGTTCACTATCGGTCAGTCAGGAGTATTTAGCCTTGGAGGATGGTCCCCCCCATATTCAAACAGGATGTCACGTGTCCCGCCTTACTCGTTTTCATCTATGGTTAGTTTTCGTGTACGGGGCTATCACCCTGTGCCGCTGAGCTTTCCAACTCATTCCACTAACACCCCATAGACTTAAGGGCTAATCCCCGTTCGCTCGCCGCTACTAGGGGGAATCTCGGTTGATTTCTTTTCCTCCGGGTACTTAGATGTTTCAGTTCCCCGGGTTTGCCTCACAACACTATGTATTCATGTTGTGATACATGCTTATGCATGTGGGTTTCCCCATTCGGATATCGTTAGCTCAAATGCTTATTACTAGCTCGCCAACGCTTTTCGCAAGTTATTACGTCCTTCATCGCCTCTGACTGCCAAGGCATCCACCGTATACGCTTGGTCACTTAACCATACAACCCAAATGAGTTTCACTTACGTGAGCTCTGGGTCATATCATGACCAGCTGGTTTTTACTTGTCTCACCTCCGGGTAGGAAGTGGACTCGCCTTAGTTTTTAGAATATTCAAGACACTTAAACAGTGTATTGAGAACTCAAGTGTTAATGCTTTCGCATTAACGTTTTTCGCACTAACGTAATCACACAAACGACAACGAATCATCATTCATGCGCCTTTAGTTAGTACTATCAGCTTTCCAAATTGTTAAAGAGCGGGCTTAAAAAAGCCAAAGATAAAATTTCGTTTATCTTTGGCATCTCTAACCTATGCATAAGCTTATCGTCATGATAAGTGTAAATGGTGGAGCTATGCGGGATCGAACCGCAGACCTCCTGCGTGCAAGGCAGGCGCTCTCCCAGCTGAGCTATAGCCCCATTTACATGCAGTTGAGATTTTACGTTTACCTTCAATGAAGGTCTCACCAAAAAATTGGTTTGCCAATCGTTTCTAATCAAGGCGGTTGATAGCGACATTTAGTAGACTAAATGAGTCATCATCCAACGCAGAGTAGGAAAGATTGGTGGGTCAGAGTGGACTTGAACCACCGACCTCACCCTTATCAGGGGGTGCGCTCTAACCAGCTGAGCTACAGACCCAACGTAATTTCTCTTTCTTCTATCAAGTAATCTGTGTGAACACTCACATGCATTGCTGCACTTTAGGTATTGAGTTAGTCGTATAGGTAAGGAGGTGATCCAGCCCCAGGTTCCCCTAGGGCTACCTTGTTACGACTTCACCCCAGTCATGAACCACAAAGTGGTGAGCGTTCTCCCGAAGGTTAAACTACCCACTTCTTTTGCAGCCCACTCCCATGGTGTGACGGGCGGTGTGTACAAGGCCGGGAACGTATTCACCGTGGCATTCTGATCCACGATTACTAGCGATTCCGACTTCACGGAGTCGAGTTGCAGACTCCGATCCGGACTACGACGTACTTTGTGAGATTAGCTCCACCTCGCGGCTTTGCAACCCTCTGTATACGCCATTGTAGCACGTGTGTAGCCCTACTCGTAAGGGCCATGATGACTTGACGTCGTCCCCACCTTCCTCCGGTTTATCACCGGCAGTCTCCCTAGAGTTCCCACCATTACGTGCTGGCAAATAAGGATAGGGGTTGCGCTCGTTGCGGGACTTAACCCAACATTTCACAACACGAGCTGACGACAGCCATGCAGCACCTGTCTCACAGTTCCCGAAGGCACAAGTCCATCTCTGGTCTCTTCTGTGGATGTCAAGAGTAGGTAAGGTTCTTCGCGTTGCATCGAATTAAACCACATGCTCCACCGCTTGTGCGGGCCCCCGTCAATTCATTTGAGTTTTAACCTTGCGGCCGTACTCCCCAGGCGGTCTACTTAATGCGTTAGCTTGGGAGCCCAGTGACTAAGTCACCAAACTCCGAGTAGACATCGTTTACGGCGTGGACTACCAGGGTATCTAATCCTGTTTGCTCCCCCACGCTTTCGTGCATGAGCGTCAGTCTTTGTCCAGGGGGCCGCCTTCGCCACCGGTATTCCTCCAGATATCTACGCATTTCACCGCTACACCTGGAATTCTACCCCCCTCTACAAGACTCTAGTTCGCCAGTTCCAAATGCAATTCCCAGGTTGAGCCCGGGGATTTCACATCTGGCTTAACAAACCGCCTGCGCACGCTTTACGCCCAGTAATTCCGATTAACGCTCGGACCCTCCGTATTACCGCGGCTGCTGGCACGGAGTTAGCCGGTCCTTCTTCTGTAGGTAACGTCACAGCAATGTGCTATTAACACATCACCTTTCCTCCCTACTGAAAGTGCTTTACAACCCGAAGGCCTTCTTCACACGCGGCATGGCTGCATCAGGGTTTCCCCCATTGTGCAATATTCCCCACTGCTGCCTCCCGTAGGAGTCTGGGCCGTGTCTCAGTCCCAGTGTGGCTGATCATCCTCTCAGAACAGCTAGGGATCGTCGCCTTGGTGAGCCATTACCTCACCAACTAGCTAATCCCACCTAGGTTCATCCAATCGCGGAAGGCCCGAAGGTCCCCTCCTTTCCCCCGTAGGGCGTATGCGGTATTAGCAGTCGTTTCCAACTGTTATCCCCCTCGACTGGGCAGATCCCTAGGCATTACTCACCCGTCCGCCGCTCGTCACCTCAGAAGCAAGCTCCCTTGTGTTACCGCTCGACTTGCATGTGTTAGGCCTGCCGCCAGCGTTCAATCTGAGCCATGATCAAACTCTTCAATTAAAGTTTTTTGAATCTTACGATTCGGCTCAATGAATTCTGATTGCTTATCTCACCGAAGCGAAATAAGTCTTTGTACATATTACTATGAACATTCATCGTTGCATTGAGTTTAAATTTTTTGATTGCCAACATTCCGAAGAACAGAAGACAATTTCGAATAACTCAATACCTGTGAATATCCACACAGATTACTTGATAAATTGTTAAAGAGCGGACCTGGTAACCTGCGTTAGACGCCGTGTTCCGTGTCAGTGGGGTGTATTATAGGGAAAACATTTTATAGCGCAAGCGTTTTTTAAAGTTTTTATGACGATTAAGACTCAACTGCGTACTATTTAAACTCAAAGCCACATTTAAGGATGTTTTTGCTGTATTTACGAACAAAAACGGCCAACTACAGCAGACCTTGAATATATTTTCCCTGCCTATAGAAGGCTTAAGATGTGCTTCATTGAGATTTAAGTAGCTAATTTGGCTTGTTGAGGCTAAATATTTACTCAAGCAAGGTTAATACAGTGTTAACTCAACTGTATATTCGTCTCAACACACAAGATATAGGTATTTTTAATTTTACTGCCAGCAAAAGCAAAACGAAGAAAGCGGTTTATAGATGAATAACAGTCAACCGATGTTCATATATAAGTAGGTTAATGCTTATATATGAACAGGTAGGAGATATTTTTTTGCTTATCGGCAATAAACAGACACTTTCGTTTATCGGTTTGATGAGGGATTTGTAGACTATGACAGTAATTGATTTAATAAACTCGGTACATCAGCAATGCTATCAACCACGGCACTAGCAAGATTAATACCCGCTTCATCGACTACTTTACCTGAGCGAACCAAAATAGTGGTATTGATTCCAGCGGCTTTTGCTGCGCGCATATCATCAGCCTTATCCCCAACCATCACTGATTGGCTCATGTCTATTTTCAAGAATTCAGCGGCAGTGGTCAACATACCTGGTTTCGGTTTACGACACTCACAATCTTGCTTGTATTCGCCTAGGCCTTTTTCTGGATGATGTGGGCAATAATAAATACCATCAAGATCGACACCTTTATCGGCAAAGTTCCAATCCATCCATTCTGTTAAATGATGAAAATCATCTTCACTGTACATGCCACGAGCAATACCAGATTGGTTGGTGACAACGACTAATAGGTAACCCTTTTGCTTTAACGCTAAACACGCTTCAAATACACCCTCTATATATTCAAACTCGTCCACAGTATGGACATAACCATTGTCTTTATTGATCACGCCATCACGATCGAGAAATACTGCTTTATTCAATCTAACACTCCTTAAACGCTATACTGGGCTGATTATCCCATTGAGATGAATTTGGGGCCAGACAATCTGGATATTTTTATTAATTTGTTTAATTACCACCTTTATATGCATAATTGTATAGGTTTCACTTTATAAAGCGGCCTCTAAGCGGTACCCTTGCTCGAAGATATTAGTGATTATTATAGAATACATGAGCAATATACCTCCTATTATTCATAAAACTCGAACGCAACTTGTTGTTGAGGCGCTTCGTGAACAGATCCTTTCTGGTGATATTCAGGGAGGTGAACCGCTTCGACAATCTGCTATCGCAGAGCAATTGAACGTGAGTCGCATTCCTGTGCGTGAAGCTCTAGTACAATTAGAAGCAGAAGGTTTAATCAATTTCGAACCACATAAAGGTGCAACCGCAACTCTGTTATCAGTTGAGCAAGTCACTGAGTTATTTGAATTACGTGCAATGATAGAATCAGATTTATTAGCTAAGGCAATTCCTAAATTGTCTGATAATGATCTTGCTGAAGCTGAAATGGTGCTCGTTCAACTTGAGTTAGCATTTACACTGAAAGAGTCTGTGGCCAGTTGGAGTGAACTGAATACAAGATTTCATACTCGTTTATACCAAGCGGCTAATCGCCCTCATACAATGGATGTGGTAAACGGTCTAAACACGAATTGTGATCGCTATATTCGTCTACAGTTGCTGTTTACTGGTGGGATCCCTATCGCTGAAAGAGAACATAGAGTGTTACTTGAGTTATGCAAGAATCGAGATATAGAAAAGGCGACAACTTTATTGCGAGAGCATATTCTGCATGCCTCTGATTCAATAAAGAAATTAGTAGAACAAAAAATTAAGTCATAAAAACAATAATAAATCTTAGTTATGGCTATTAAAAATAATGAATACCAAGAGTTTAGCTTAAGCTCGCTTAATACCTAGCACTTGATATTGTGAATAAATTTAATTAACGATTGAACGTATTGAGAGAATTTTATGCAGTATGCACATATTACCGGTTGGGGTAAGTCCGTTCCGCCAGCAACATTAACCAATGCTGATTTAGCGACATTCATGGAAACAACGGATGAATGGATTAAAACTCGCACAGGGATCAGTCAGCGTAACATTAGTCACGTTAACACTTCTGAAATGGCATCGGTTGCAGCTAAGCATGCACTTGCGGCTGCAGGAATCGACGGTAGTGAGTTAGATTTAATTATTTTAGCGACTGCAAGCCCTGATACCTTGATCCCTAATATTGCTTCAACGGTACAAGCCAATATTGGCGCTACATGTGGTGCATTTGATATCAATGCCGCATGCAGTGGCTTTTTGTATGGTGTGGGTTTAGCCAGCTCAATGATCAAAAGCGGCCAAAGTAAGAAAATTCTGATCATCGGTGCTGAACGTCTGTCTTTTTACCTTGATTGGTCTCGCCGTGAAACCGCAGTGTTATTTGGTGACGGTGCTGGCGCAGTTGTTCTTGAAGCAAGCGATCAGCCGGGCGGCGTATTAGGTTATGAGTTAAATAATGACCCTGAAGGGCGAGATATTTTAAAGTCTAACTTTGGCACCCAAATGGATAGATTTGATAACGATTCGTTAGATTTTTATATCCACATTAATGGTCAAGATGTGTTCAAGCGTGCGATTCATGGCATGGGAAGCTTAAGTGCTAAAGTACTCGAAAAATGTAACACCAATATAGATGATGTCGATTTTGTTATCCCGCATCAAGCTAACGAGCGAATTATCGATACGTTAGTGAGCCGGATGAAAATCCCTAAAGAAAAAGCGTTCGTTAATATCGCTGATTATGGCAATACTTCTGCAGCCACCATCCCTATCGCTATTTGTGATGCATTATCTCAGGGCAAAATTGTCCCAGGACAAACGATTTTATCATGTGCATTTGGCGCAGGATTAACTTCTGCTGCATTACTATTAAAGTGGGGTGAACGAACCACACCAATTAATACTAGTGATGCTGAATTACCCCCTTGCGATAAAACGGCACTTGAATTAATTAAGCCTGCGGTTGATTACTTTTTCAATAAAGCGAAAGACGCTGAATAAGCCTTATTGAGTTAACTTAAATTAACTTAAGCGTTAAAATAAGCCAGTCTAGATGACTGGCTTTTTAGTGTGTTAGCGCAGCACATTAATTAAGTCTTTTACCGATAGTTTTTTTACATCGCCTATTGCAGCGACCTGAGCCAAGAGTAATTCAGCACAGGATAATGCATCTATAAGCGCATTATGCGCCGAATAAACAGGTAAACGGTAACGTTCACGACTGGCACCTAAACGTAACGATCCTTCTTTTAATACCGAATGTTGCATTAAACAGCGTTTTTTTTCTATGGCGAGGGTGTCGATAAACACCATAGGAATAGATTGACCAAAACAACGGATTAATTGCTGTTGAATGAACTCGATGTCCAGTGGTGCATGATGCGCCACCAAAATATAACCTTTCGTTTGTGTGAGAAACCATTCCATCGCGTCTTGAATAGATAACGCCATATGCAATTGATTATCGACAATACCATGAACCGTCGCGCTGTGACCGACACTACCACTGATAGCAATCATCATATGTTGTGCCTTTTCAAGCGGGATCACCCCGTTGATAATAGGTACCATACCAATACTGATGACTTGATCGCCAATAGGATTTAAGCCGGTCATTTCAAGATCAATCGCCATTAAGGGGGCGTCGAGAAATGGTTGTGTTAATGCTGGGATAATTGCGTCTAAGTAAGTATCGAGTGGCGAAGGCAGTATGGCCATTTTTTTACGCCACAATATGGCTTTTATCCACCACAGATTAACCACTAAAAACTCCTTAGAAACTTAAGCTTTATGCCCGCTTGAGCATCATGAACCACCTTAAAAGCATCCCGTAATTGGTGGCGCATTAACGAAGAGAGATGTTGTGGTTTTAGAAAGTTATTCACCGGCAGATTATGGGTTGCTTGGTAACCTTGATTCGATAAACGCATATGCGCAATAAACTCATGTGCATCAGCCAAATTAAGTGCATCTTTGCGATTAATAATATTCGCATCCATTAACGCCCTGATCCGCTTGGCGGTATTCACCTCTTTAATACCCGCACTCAATGCATATACTCTGGCAATATCATTAATAAGCGCACTGCCCTTGTGCTTTAAATCCATGCCTTTGACTTCACTGCCATCACGCTCAAGAACAAACTTTCTAAAAAAACCCAGTGGAGGTGATTCCGTTAAGGAATTCCCCGCCATACCGGCAAGGAAAATATCGTTGTCTTGTGTTGATGCTAACACCGAATCTTGTAATTCATTGAATAGGTTTAACGGACCGAACACAGGTCGCATATCGAAAAAGATGCTTGCATGCATTAATGCTTTTGGTTCTGGGGTATTAACCCATTGCGAAAAAAGCCCTTTCCATTTAACAAGGGATATTCGCCACTTGGGGTTTTGCGCCATAATATCGCCTGGACAATAAATATAACCACATTCATCTAAGCCCTTACACACAGCTTTGGTTAACGTGTCAAAATAAGCTGCGGCAAACTCATCAGGTTCATGGGCCAGTAATAAACCATTATCTTGATCTGAACAAGCGACTTGATCTTGGCGACCTTGTGAACCAAACGCTAACCAACAAAATGCCATTGGCGCTTGGCCTAAAATTTGTTGATTAAGCTCAATCAGTCTGCGGGTTAATGCATCGGTTACTGAGGTTAGCACACGGCCAATCTCTTCAGCTCTAGCATCGGCACTGATGAGGTTTTGCAACAACAAGGGGATTTGTTTACTCACGTGAATAAGCTTTTCTATGCTGCCTTGGCGGCCAATTTCGCCAATTAACAGCAAAGGCTGTGAGCTTTGTGAACGCAAAATATCAGTACTGGTGATCATCCCGAGCGCTTGGCTGCCTTCTACCACAGGCAAATGATGAATATTATGTTCACTCATCGCCAACATGGCTTCAAATACTAATGCATTGGCATGGGTTGTGACTGGATTAATTGTCATGGCTTGACTCACCAGAGCATTAAAATCTAACCCTTCGGCAATGATCCGATTACGCAGGTCTCTGTCGGTTAAAATCCCGGTTAACTTTTGATTATCGATCACTAATACCGATGATACCCGATGTTCTCGCATCAGTTTGGCTGCATCCATCACACTGGCGTTAGCATCAATAATAATCGGCCTAGATGACATAATAGAAGTGATGCGGCTCGTAGTGGTCAGGTCTTTGGCGGTAAATTTAGCTTCATTACGTAAACGATTAGCAAAAGCGCGGGCAAAAAACTGATCAAAACTGCGATGATCAGATCTCAACTTGGCAAATACAGATTGTGGTAAATGATAAACTAAACTGTCTTCAAGAATGGCCACTTTATTAACCACTTTTTCACCCGATAGCAAAGTAGAAAAACCAAAGCACTCACCTTCGCCAACACGGTCGACCAACACACCTTCAGGATCGCGAACTTCAAATGCGCCGCTGCGCACCAGATATAATTTGGGGTTATCTTTGTCAAACTCAACAAATGCAGACGCTTTACTGTAATAACCCACAGTAATTTTTTTGGCACAATATTGAATGAGATCTCGAGGAAGCGTATCAAAAGGAGAATGGAGCGCTAAAAACTGCTCTACAGGTTGTAACTCGCTGGCATCCATTAATTAATTCCCTATGGTACATGGGTTAACACTTTCACTATAGCAAAGCATTTCACTTAACGCCTATAGGACTAAAGCCCAACAAAAAGAGCGCCGAAGCGCCCTTTCTAAGCTGTATTGATTATAACTTAGTGATCGTGAGCTTCACCCGATCCTTTAGGGAAACGAATCGACTCTACCATCGCCACTATTTCATCAGGAATTTTAGTGGTAACTTTACTCACAGCAAAAGCCACGACAAAGTTGACTATCATTCCCATCATTCCAATACCTTCTGGTGAAATACCAAATAACCAGTTTTCAGATGTATTAGCTGCTGGATTAATAAACTTAAAGTAAGCGATATAAGCCGCAGTAGATAATAAGCCGATAACCATACCCGAAATAGCCCCTTCTTTATTCATGGTTTTAGAGAAAATACCCATGATAATAGCTGGGAATAACGATGCAGCAGCTAGACCAAATGCAATGGCGACAACCGCGGCAACAAAGCCTGGTGGATTAATACCAAAGTAACCAGCCATAACAACCCCAAAACCTGCGGCTATTCGTGCATACATTAACTCTTTCTTGTCCGAAATGTCTGGCATCAGATTTTTCTTGAGTAAATCATGTGAAACAGACGTTGAAATAACCAGTAATAAACCCGCAGATGTTGACAATGCTGCAGCTAAACCACCCGCAGCAACTAAAGCAATCACCCATGCTGGAAGGTTAGCAATTTCAGGCGTGGCCAACACAATGATATCTCGGTCAATGTTCATTTCATTTTTTTCACCATTGGTGTAAAAAATCTTGCCATCATTGTTCTTGTCTTCCCACTTGATTAAACCAGTTTTTTCCCAGTTTTTAATCCACTCAGGTGCAGTTTCATAAGGAACACCGGTAGAATCTGGTCCATTAATGGTTTCAATCATGTTTACGCGTGAGAAAGCAGATAATGCAGGAATTGTAGTGTACATAATAGCGATAAACACTAATGCCCAACCAGCTGATATACGTGCATCTTTCACTTTAGGAACAGTAAAGAAACGCACAATAACATGCGGTAATCCTGCTGTACCAAACATTAACGCGCCAGTGATAAAGAACACATCGATCATGCCTTTAGAACCTTCGGTATATTGGGAGAACCCAAGCTCTGCCGATAATCCATCTAGTTTATCGAGTAAATATACCCCCGTACCATTACCCGCGGCGTCGATCATCTCAGCACCGAAACCAATTTGTGGGAAAATATGACCTGTCATCATTACCGAAATAAAGATAGCTGGAACCATAAAGGCAAAGATAAGTACGCAGTACTGTGCAACCTGTGTGTAAGTAATCCCCTTCATGCCACCCAATACTGCATAAAAGAACACCACCGCCATACCAATATATACGCCAGTTTCTACGTCAACCTCTAGGAAGCGAGAGAACACCACGCCAACACCACGCATTTGCCCTGCAATATAAGTAAAGCAAATAAAGATGGCACAAATCACTGCTACCGTACGTGCTGTTTGAGAGTAATAACGATCACCAATAAAATCAGGAACAGTAAATTTACCAAATTTACGTAAGTAAGGTGCCATGCACAAGGCTAATAGCACATAACCACCAGTCCAGCCCATAAGATACACTGAACCATCATAACCAGTAAAAGACACAATACCGGCTAATGAAATAAATGATGCAGCTGACATCCAATCTGCTGCTGTTGCCATACCATTCAACACAGGGTGAACGCCACCGCCTGCAACATAAAACTCTTTGGTTGAACCTGCTCGAGACCAAATGGCGATCCCGATGTAAAGCGCGAAAGTTGCGCCAACAATTAAATACGTAAGTGTTTGAACATCCATCTTAGTGCCCCTTAGTCTTCCTGAACATTGTATTTTTTGTCTAATGCATTAGCTTTCGCCACATAAACAAAAATCAGCGCCACGAATACATACATTGCACCCTGCTGCGCAAACCAGAAACCCAATTTGAATCCCATAAAGGTAAATTCGTTTAACACATCTACTAATATAACGCCGCAGCCAAATGACACTGCAGCCCAAATTGCAAGCAAACTAAGTACTAAACGTAAATTCTCACGCCAGTAACCCGCTGCCTTATCGTTATTTTCAAAACTCATTGCGACTCCCCTATGTTATTTTTTGTAAAGTCATTGTTAATTTAGCAACTCAGGGGGGCACCACAATCAAGACCTTAGTCGTACTTGATCAATAAAAACTCTGGCTAATATTATAAAACACTTATATATCAATGTAATAGAGAAAATAAAAACCAGAAAAACATGTTGTCCACGCCACGAAGTTAGACCAAGGTCGAACAAAAAGACATCTTTGTGGAGTCTGTGCGCTGCATCACGAAAGGCAAAAATAAATATTTGATAGCAAAAAAAATTTTGTTTGCGTTGAAAATAGTTCTATTTCCTGAGATAAGTGTTCTTAAAGGAATAAGTCTATCTAAAATACAGATAATAAGGATATTTTTTGAGCTTGCCACGCATTAATCAACAACACCTTTTATACTCGATTATATTGGGGGTAATCGGACTGCTACTCAATTTCTACCCAATACAGTTTTTTGCCAATGTGCAATTTGTGTTGGGGAATACGATGACCGTTATTGCGGCTGTTTTGTTAGGGCCTTGGTATGCATTTTTAACAGCAATGATGGCATCTACTGGGTTAATGTTGATATGGGATAGCCCTCATGTGTATTTAATCTTTGGGTTAGAAGCGTTGTTTTTAGGATATGCCCGACGCCGTGACATCTATGCGCTGTATGCCGATGCCGCTTATTGGTTATTACTGGGTGCACCACTAGTGTATCTATATGTCGTCTTTTTAATGGATATTCCCCCTTCTCACTTAGGTTTTATCATTTCAAAGCAAGGAATTAACGGTCTTATTTATACCAGTATTGCATCACTGCTTATTTTAGCTATTCCAAAATTATGGTTTTTAAAAGACAAAGTGAAAGATCGTCATCGCAGACAATTAAGCGCGCAATTGACCTATTTTTTCACCTTACTCGTGACGTTAACATTACTGTTTTCAGCGTTAATTTTTAATTATTATTCTCTAGAACGTCAACAAGTCATGTTAAAACAAAACATGACTGAAGCCGTTGCCCACATTTCAGCGTCGACACAAAGTTATATTGAAAATCATAAAACGGTTATTCAAAATACGGCCAATCAATTAACGCTAATCGCTGATAAGCCGGAAAAATGGCAGGCTATTTTATCGAGCTTTCATGAAAGCTACCCCAGCTTTATAAGCATGCTTATTGCTGATCCTGACGCTAAAATTGTTAATGCCAGCCCGGTTTCAAGGCTGATCGCAATCGACAAAAAAGCACAGGATATCAATATTAATGACCGCGATTATTTTATTGAATCATTTTATAATCGTCGCTTATTTGTATCATCTGCCTTTTTAGGCCGAGGTTTCGGCAATGATGCTATTGTCGCTATGAGTACCCCGTTTTATCTCGATGAACAACATACGCAAGTCGCCGGCATCATAGAAGGCTCGCTTGATTTGAGCTACTTTTCACATATTGATCAAGTTAGTGAATACAGTAATGATGAATCGGTGGTGATGGTCGATGAGAAAAATCAAATTATTTTTGCCTCAAAAAAGCTCAGCCTTAAACCGCTATCTCAATTTAATTTTGTCATCAATAAAGGCGGCTATCATGCCAACTTAGAGCTTATCAATATTCACAAAATGACCTCAATTGTACCTGAGTATATTTATACTCACCGTGAATTAAATAATGGTTGGACTGTGTATATTTTAAAAGAGTTCTCACCTTTATTAAAACTGGCCGAAGAGCAAATGTTTGCTAGTTTTATAATGTTATTAGTGTCATTGGTATGTACTTTTTATATATCAACAAAGCTCAGTGCACTATTGACCGTGCCATTAGAAGCAGTTGCCAATCAATTTAGCCTACCTGATAGCGGAAAAGTATCGACCATTGACGACAATTCACCTAGAGAAGTCTTCAGCCTTTATCAACGATTAGTGGCCAGTAAAGAACAACTGGTTGCCCATCAAATGGAATTAGAACAAACCGTTGCCAATCGCACTGCAGAATTAGAAAAAGCCAATAAAAAACTCACCGAGTTAGTAGACCGAGACCCGTTAACTGGGTTGTACAACCGCCGTTATGCTGAACGTAAGTTCAGTGAGCTATTAGAGTTTTGTTTACGAAGCGAACAAACCATTACGGTGGCCATATTGGATTTAGATTTATTTAAAACCATTAACGATAACTATGGCCATTTGGCTGGTGATGAGTGTTTACGTAAAGTATCGCAATTATTGCAGAAGTACTTTAAACGCGACATTGATATTGTTGCCCGCTACGGCGGAGAAGAGTTTTTACTGATTTTACCCTTATCCAATACCTTACACATAGAACATCACCTCAATGGGTTTAGAGAAGCGCTGTCACAATTAGAAATCACCTCGCCCGAAGATAATCAGGCGTTCAAAGTAATGGTCAGTATTGGTGCTATCACAGCGAATGCCGATTATGAGGCCGACCTGGATAAATGGATTAAAATTGCCGATGAGAACCTCTACCAAGCAAAGCAACAGGGACGTAACAGAACCATCATTGATATCATTACTGACTGATCTTTGGTGACTGGTTATCTAAAACTGACTCGGATTGATGGGCTTGGGTGAACTCATCAATGCGACTCATCATATACGGATAAAATGGATTCCATTTCTGCCGTAACATATCATCTGCCGGTACACTAAAAATACCTCGCTCGCCTTGATAAATAGCTCTTCCTATCTGAATTTTTTGTGGCTTATCTTCCGCGAGTGGCCCATAAAGGGTATCTTCAATTGGAAAACTTAACGCGACATGAGATAACGAATACACATCTTTAGGCCATCCTAAGCTCAATGTTAATACATTATCAGTTATCGATTTATCGGCTAACTCTCTGACTTGAACGTAACGATCACTTTGGGGATCATTTTCAAGCAAACTTAACCGATAAGGTAATGTTGCAGCGAGCCAGAATGGCGTAAAAGATGCCAATGGGTCTTGAAAGAGTAATTGGTTGTTACTTCGAGTTCGGTTGACGTCAAATAACACTAATTGATGGTCTTTGTTTGCGGGTAATCTTTGGTATAACAAATCAACAACAGCGAGTGAAGATACCGTATCATCGACAACGGATTGGAAGGTTAAAATGGGTGGGATAGCCGTAAACTGTTGTGCTGATAATGCCGCTAATAAGGTCTGATTACGTTGAGTTAACTGGTATACAACATCACCAGCATTAACAGCGAAGGATTGATATTTAAAGGGGTCGTATTCGGTTTGAATACTGTTCCAGTACAGTTTATCTTGCCCAAGCAACTTACCCAGTTGTGCTTGCCAATAAGCACCAGCAGCAATAGGCGCCAGACCGATAGCAGGTGATAACATTATAATGCCATCAAAGCTTGGCGGCTTTTGTAAGCTTATATTCTCAAGCTCATGGTTTAATGCCAGCGCTGCCCCGGTTGAAAAACCCACCACATAAATGGGTTTTCCCGGCAATTGTTCAGATAGATGCGCGACAGCCAGTGACACAGCCCCAGCAAGATCAGGCCAAGTAATATCGGTTAATCCGGAAGGAATGGTTCCGTGTCCTGGCAAACGCAGGCCTAGAACATGTGCCTGATGTTGGTAGTGTTGTGCAAGATGCGATAGCACATAGGGTGAGTCAGACATACCGTGAAGCAGTAATAGACCAAACTCAGCTTGAGGACTTTTCCATTCAAATGAACGGTTCCAATTTTGCTGCCATAATCCAGGGTCAGACAAACTATGACGCTCATAACGATTAATAGGCGACGCTATTTCAGGTTGATATTGGCGGTATACTTGCTGATCGACTTCAGCAAATAGTTTATCTTCTAATTGTAAATATTGACTAAAATCGGTTAAACCTGATTGTTGATGATATTCCGAAGTAAGATGTGTTGTGTGCCATAATGACAAATTAGGCCGCGCATTAAGTAGCCAAACGCCTGTAATAATTAATGCTAAAGCAATACCTAATGCACCATAAAACGCGGCAAATAAAAAATGTTTCGTCGACCCAATCACAATTGCACGCATAACAACCTTATAAATAAAGACTACCGATAAACATCTTGTATAAGTAGTGAGTACACTTACTGAGAACAACTAAGTAGTATAAGACACCATAAATTTAACATAATAAAAATTGCCACTCAGCTTAGGTACTGAGTCACTACTTCGCCATATTAGCCGTTAACGATTGTGGAAATAACATGTCATCTGATTGCTTTAGCCATGTCTGGGGACCGATGAATCCCGATATTATTTTTTATCTACCAACCCCGCCAGCTTTACCGGCACATTGGTGTGCTTATGATGCTAATGCAATAACACAACTGGTGGATCTCAATGGTAATCACTGGCGTAAAATTGTTACTATTATGGCCAAAATTTGCTGTTTACAGCCCGATATCAATATTGAAAAAGGGATTCATTGGAAGTTGATCCGTGATCAGCTGTTTAGCCAACCTAATGACACTCAGACAAAGGATAAACACAGGGATCCTGCTCGGCGTTTATACTGCCAATTACGCATTGTTAACCCCAACATTGATGAGAATAAAAACCAGGCGTTCTCTAGTCAATGTTGGCATATATTGTGTGGTAAAGAAGTACAACATCGAATGGGAATACTGGATGCTAGTCAGTATATCGCTCTAGATCAACAGCAAAAAATACTGCATCAGCAAACCGTATTGCTGACGCCATATTTAGATTATCGACAATATTCTAATGCGCTTATTGAACTGACGCGACAGCAGATGCCATCGCATCAGTAACAAGGCGTTAATCATAAATAGTCGGGATCGGTTCGCGCTTATGTTGAGTCCGTTGATAGATACCTACAAGTTTGTCTTCCACAGATTGGATAACATCTCTGCCTTCTAAAAAGTCATCGATTTGATCATAGGTTAGCCCTAAAGCGACTTCATCTTCAAGTTGAGGTTTATTGTCTTCTAAATCGGCGGTAGGTGCTTTTTTTCACTAGTAAATCGGGTGCGCCCAAATAAGCGGCTAACTGACGTACTTGGCGCTTATTTAAGCCAAATAATGGGGCTAAATCGCATGCACCATCGCCCCACTTGGTATAAAAGCCGGTAATATTCTCTGCGCTATGGTCAGTGCCAACGACCAAGCCACCGACTAACCCTGCAATATGATATTGAGCTATCATCCGCATTCTGGCTTTAACATTACCTTTGACGAAATCAATCTTGTTTTCGTCGGCTAAAGCGATATTGGCTTCAGCTAAGCCAACTAAGGTCGCTTGATGTACACCAATAACACCTTGGGCAATATTCACCGTGACTTGTTTTGATGGTTGAATAAATCGACATGCCATTTGTGCTTCATCCTCATCTTTTTGAATTTGATAAGGCAAACGAACTGCAATAAATTGATAAGATGCTTCACCAAGCTCTTGATTAAGAGAATCTACCGCTAATTGGCAGAGTCGACCGGCTAAAGATGAATCTACACCACCACTGATCCCCAGCACTAAATAATGAGTCTGGGCTTGTTTTAACTTAGATTTGATAAAAGCAACACGACGCTGAACTTCAAACTCAGGCTCAATAGCCTTAAGTACTTGCATCTCTCTTAAGATTTGTCCTTTCACGTGACGCTCCTGATTGCTGGTTAAGATTCTGACTCGATATCTATTCTATAAAAATCTACACAAAAAAAAACGATAATGATGCTGCATTATCGTTTTTTTTATCGACAATTTATTAACGTTCCCAATAAGACTCTTCGAGACTGTCTTCTCGCTCAGGTAAACCACGAGACAAACGAGGACTATGTTGTGCTAACACCTCATATGCAACCCGATTAGCGTACTTACATAATTGAGAAAATGATGAATAACATAAGCCGTCTCGTTTATGTTTGCTTGAACCAGGTATATTGGTTTTATGAAACGTATTGGCTGATAGGTCATGTAAAAGCGCTGACAATGCGCCATCGCCAGCACCATTGGTATTACGGATTAACTCTGGGCCGCCCATATAAGGCGCAATATGAGCGTAGACTTTTATTGGGGTGTCACAATCGGCTTGCAATTTAGGTCGAGAGAATTCGTAACGATTAAATTCAGGAATGGCGCCTGGTAGTAAAGTATGGCTGGTTTCGCGCTTTTCATTATCGTCAGTGTAACCTGCGGTATAAAGCCCTATTGCACCAGCCGTGGTTAACACCATGTCACACCATTCAAGCGCAACTTCACTGGCAAGCAGTGGGTCTTTAAAGCCCGTTAACGCTTCGCCTTCATCTTCATTCATGGCTAAGATAGTGACGTGCTCTCGAATAAAGTTTTGCCACCATTGAGGATCTTCTTGAATTAAGAAGCGCGTACCTAAGGTTAACACTACTGGCACGTCGGCTTCTTTAGCGTAATTGATTGCCGTCATTGCGGCATCGGTAATGCCATCGCCATCGCTTGCACGCATTAAGTAAGCCGTTAACACTAATGCTGAACTGCCCTGCACAACTTCTTTATCAATGTATTCAGGGGTAAGCTTATCCATACAGCCTTTGCTAATCGCAAAAGTGCGTTCACCACAGTCGGAAACCAATGTAAAACAACGGCCAATTGGACCATCAACTGGTTGTAAAAAATTAAGGTCAACCTTTGATGAAGTATTACATAAATAGCGATAAGCGTAACTGCCGACCATAATATGCTGGCTCATCACGCCAAAAAGCACTGAACGATCATCCGCTAAGATTGAATAATTGTGTACTGTATTACCAATAGTACCACCGGCAAATTCATCGCTGATCATCTCATTGGATTTTAGTTCATGATACAAATTATGGGCTTGTTCATCATTAATGAGAGTTGAATTGCCTTTAGGCAAGCCATAGCGTTCAAGTAATTCGTCTTCTACTTTTGCCTCTATATCAACCAAGGTTTGATCAATACCGCAAATATAGGTAGAAAAAGGCTGTGGCTGCTGCGTAAGTTGAGCCAACAATGGATCACGGCTGTTTACAGGGAAATAGTGCTTAGACTTACGTTGACCAGGAAACTTCATATGGGGCTCTCGTAGCGTTGCGTCCATGCAAGTGTGAAATGATTGACCACTGACACTCATTCAATGTTGAATAAGATATCGTCCGCGAAAATGGCGGCAAATTTTATCATAGGTAAGCGCTAATTTTACATCACTTTTATCATATTCGTGGCTTAAATACGCTTCGATGAGATTATCTGTGCAGTTTACGAGAGTTTAGCCCCATAACGCCGGGCAGACCACGATAAGGACTGCCTGAAAAACGTCATAAGGGAGACGAGCAGTTACACCGTTTTATTCGCCATAAAAAAAACCTGCAAAGCAGGCTTTTTATTCAGACGCTGAGCAGCGGTTATTTTAGTACACTAGCCAGTTGCTCGCTCACTTTACTGACAGATTGAGTACCGTCAAACTTGTTATACTGAGTGTTACCGGCTTCTGCAACTTTGCCATAGTAAGCAACTAATGGCTTAGTTTGCTCATGATAAATACCCAAGCGCTTACGAACTGTACTTTCTTCATCATCAGGGCGAATCGCTAAATCATCACCAGTGACATCGTCTTTACCTTCCACTTTAGGCGGATTGAACACGATATGGTACACACGGCCAGAGCCTGAATGGACACGACGTCCGCTCATGCGCTTAACGATTTCTTCGTCTGGCACATCAATCTCGATAACATGATCGATTTCAATACCATTTTCAGCCATTGCATCTGCTTGTGGGATGGTACGAGGGAAACCGTCTAATAGAAAACCTTTTTCACAGTCGGCTTGTGCAATACGCTCTTTCACTAAACCAATAATAAGATCGTCAGACACTAATTGACCTGCATCCATTACTTTCTTAGCTTCTAAACCTAATGGAGTGCCCGCTTTAACAGCTGCACGCAACATATCACCGGTTGAGATTTGTGGGATACCATACTGTTCCATAATGAACTGTGCTTGGGTACCTTTACCGGCACCTGGTGCACCCAATAAAATAATGCGCATCTCAAAAGTCCTCTTTTAAGTTTATGTTCTTTTTAGGGCGGCGATTTTCGCACATCTGCCACAGTTTTAATAGCGCTTTTGTTATGACATTAGACCTAAATCTAATAAGGCTTGTAACAAAAAGGCATCAATTTGTTTAATACAACAAGGTATATAATTTACGGCGATATTGATTGGCTATCATGTTGCCCTGTCCTATCGCAGTTAAGATTTCCATGAAGACTTGTTTGACTTTACCCTCTGCAGCATTAAGATCTTTTTGTAAAATGGTAAATAATAACTCCAGAGCTTCTTCATTACGATGAGCTGCATTTAATGCTTTGGCCAAAATGATTACCGCATCAAGATCATCTGGATGCTCAGCAACATTCTGCTGTAATTGGCGAATTTCAGGTGTGTCAGCTGCATCTTCCGCTAAGGCTAATTTGGCGACTAAATTATGATAGTAACTGTCTTGATCAGCTAAACCAATACGAGCAAGTAATACTTTTGCTTCAGCAAGTAAACCTAGCTGTAAGGCTACATCTGTCATAACCAATGCCACTTCAGCCGCTTGCTGTGCATCGGCATAAATCGTTTTTAACTGTTCAGCAATGTTAGTTAAGGCTTCAGACGATAACTGGCCTTGGGCTAATTGTTGCTTAATGTCTTCAAATGCTTGTATCCACATAGGCGGTAAGTGTTTGTCGAGTAAGTCACTAATTTGCTCTTGGCTTTGTACGCCAGCAAAACCATCAATCGGTCTGCCTTTATCTAAAATCAATGTGGTCGGTAAATTTTGAATCTGGAAGTAATTCGCGATTTCTAACTCTGTTTCACAGTCCACTTTGGCAAGAATAAATCGCCCAGATTGGGCGTTAGCCAACAGTTCCAGCGTCTGCAACAGCTGCACACTTTCGGGCTGTTGTTGCGTCCAAAATGCCAATACCACCATTTTTTGCATCGAGGTATCAACAACGTGTTGAATATTATCTTTAGTAAGATTAATGAGGTAGTCCATATTGCCTCCGCGGGATGACAAAAACAAAAGCGGACTTATTGTCCGCTTTTGGTGCTTAAATCAAGATTATTTTACACTCGCCAATAACATTTGATTGGTGAGTTTAATAAACGCTGATGGATCGGCCAAACTGCCTTTTTCCGACAACAAGGCTTGCTGTAACAATAAGTTAGCCCAATCAGTAAACAACTTCTCGTCAGTTTCGTTATTCAAATGCTCAACCAAAGGATGAGTTGGGTTAATCTCAAACGTTGGTTTCGATTCTGGTACTGGCTGACCTGCAGCTTGCATCAGTTTAATCATCTGCGTCGACATTTCACCTTCGCCGGCTACAACGCAAGCTGGAGTGTCAGTTAAACGAGACGTCACGCGCACGTCCGATACACTGTCTGCTAATGCCGCTTTTACACGTTCAACTAAATCTTTCGACTCTTCGGCAACTTTATCATGCGCTTGTTTATCAGCAGCATCTTCAAGTTCACCTAATTCTAAATCACCACGCGTAACTGAATGTAATTTCTTACCATTGAATTCGGTTAAGTGACTCACTAACCATTCATCGATACGCTCAGACAGTAATAATACCTCAATGCCTTTTTTACGCAGCAATTCAAGGTGAGGACTGTTAGCAGCTGCATCATGACTGTCAGCAACAATATAGTAAATCTTGTCTTGACCTTCTTTCATGCGCTCAACATACGCTTCTAATGACACAGTTGTCGCAGCTGAGTTGTTATCAGTTGAAGCAAAACACAATAAACCGGCAATACGCTCTTTGTTAGCAAAGTCTTCTGCTGGGCCTTCTTTCAACACTTGGCCAAACTCAGCCCAGAATGACTGATATTGTTCAGGCTCATCTTTCGCCAGCTTTTCAAGCATTCCAAGCACACGTTTGGTGATGCCTACACGCATTGCAGTGGTGACTTGATTGTCTTGTAAAATTTCGCGAGAAACGTTTAATGGTAAATCATTTGAATCAATTAAGCCGCGAACGAAGCGCAAGTAAGTCGGTAAAAACTGTTCTGCTTCATCCATAATAAACACACGCTGAACAAACAGTTTCAAGCCATGCTTATGATCGCGATTCCACATATCCCAAGGCGCTTTGGCTGGGATGTACAATAAACTGGTGTATTCTTGTTTACCTTCAACCCGATTATGAGACCATTTTAATGCGTCGCTATAGTCGTGAGAAATATGCTTATAAAATTCTTGGTATTCTTCTTCAGTAATGTCTGACTTGTTACGAGTCCAAAGCGCGGTGGCCTTGTTCATCACTTTCCATTCACCTTCAGTGGCCGCGACCTTCTCGCCATCTGGTCCATCTGACTCAGGTGTGCCTTCATTCCACATTTGCACCGGAACCGAGATATGATCAGAATACTTAGTGATAATAGAACGTAAACGATAATCGTCAGCAAACTCAGTTTCTTCATCACGTAAATGCAGCACGATTTCAGTACCACGTTCATTTTTAGTGATACTTTCTACATTAAACGAACCTTCGCCTTCAGATTCCCACAATACACCTTCGTTAGCAGCATGACCGGCTGCACGAGTGCGCACGGTAACTTTTTTCGCCACGATGAAAGCCGAGTAAAAGCCCACACCAAACTGACCAATTAATTGTGAATCTTTTGACGCTTCACCAGAAAGATTACCGAAAAACTCTTTGGTACCTGATTTTGCAATAGTGCCTAAATGTTCAATCACGCTATCGCGGGTCATACCAATACCATTATCAGAAATGGTAACTGTGCCCTTTTCTTTATCGGCGCTAACACGCACGCGTAAATCGCCGTTACCTTCATATAAAGCATCATCTGTTAAGGCTAAATAGCGAAGTTTATCTGCTGCATCGGCCGCATTTGAGACAAGCTCACGTAAGAAAATCTCTTTATTTGAATACAGAGAGTGGATCATCAATTGCAGAAGTTGCTTTACTTCGGTTTGAAAGCCATGAGTTTCTTGTTGTGACATGAATAATTTCCTTGGTGTTACGTTAAATCAATCACGAGTCGAAACATCAACTCGCCTTAAAAATCTTCGTTAACCAAGAGATGGGGGACGTTACACTATTTTCAAGGGGCAACCCCATCTTGTTGAATAATAAATCGCCAGTTATGCTCAAATCAGGTAAATATCGTTGCTGATTCACCTCGATATGGCCATTAACTGAGCCATTTATTCAGCTTTGATCAAATAAAAATGCCAGCAACCCCGATTAAGGAGCCGCTGGCACAAGATCATTTCAATACTGTATCTATTTATCGCCTTGAAACACGACCACTGACTTAGCCTGCATCAGATAAAAATGCCAAAAATCCCGATTAAGGAGACGCTGGCACAAGCTCATTTCAATACCGTATCGATTTATCGCCTTGAAACACGACCATTGACTTAGCCTGCATCAAATAAAAATGCCAAAAATCCCGATTAAGGTGACGCTGGCACAAGATCGTTTTAATACCGTATCGATTTATAGCAGTGGAATACGACCATTAAACGATAGCGCTAAGGTAGTGCTATCGACATATTCAAGCTCACCACCGACAGGCACACCATGTGCAATACGACTGATGACAACATTATGTCTTCTGGCCATATCGGCAATAAAGTGTGCCGTAGCATCCCCCTCAACGGTCGGGTTGGTAGCAAGGATTAACTCACTGACGTCATCAGAGGTTAAATGACGTTCCAGTAAAGCCAAACCAAGCTCTTCAGGGCCAACACCATCTAAGGGTGACAGATGTCCTAACAGCACAAAATATCGACCATTAAAATGTCCACCCGCCTCAATCGCTAGCACATCAGCAGGCGTTTCAACCACACAAATGATCCCCGAATTAACCCGGCGATGGCTACTACAGATAGGGCATAAATCCTGTTCGGTGAACGTACGGCAACTTTGGCAATGTCCAACTTCTGACATGGCTTTTTGTAGCGAATCTGCAAGCTTGAGACCCACTTTACGTTCACGCTCAAGTAATTGAAATGCCATTCGCTGCGCAGACTTTGGCCCAACGCCAGGCAGTGCACGTAAAGATTGGATTAATTCATCAACCAAAGGACTAAATTTCATAAATTGCCAATACCTTAATAACTAAACTTATTTTGATGTCATGGGTGAAACTGTCGAGATGAAAGGCTGTGCCAATCTGCGGTCACACCAACGCAGTGCGATTATTGTCTGTGCGGCGCTCGAATGCAAAGGTTAATCCTTTTGGGCGCTAAACGAGCTTTAGATATTTTGGACTGAAAATAAAAAAGCTCAAGCATTAATGCTTGAGCTTTTTTAGCAAATAAATGCGATTAAAACGGCATTTTCATGCCAGGTGGTAGTTGCATACCCCCAGTGACTTCGGCCATTTTAGTCTTTTGATTTTCTTCAATGCGACGAGCTGCATCATTACAGGCGGCAGCGATAAGATCTTCTAACATCTCTTTATCGTCTTCCATTAAACTCGGATCAATTTCAACTTTACGCACATTGTGGTTACCTGTCATGGTTACTTTAACCAAGCCAGCACCCGCTTCACCCGTCATTTCGGTGCGCGCAATTTCTTCCTGCACTTTAGCCATCTTGTCTTGCATCATCTGGGCTTGTTTCATTAAATTGCCCATACCGCCTTTTCCACCAAACATAGTCGTTTCTCTCTCTAATTAAGGTTGTTAGCAAGTCGCCATAATGACGCTAATCTTACTGAAATAAATTCGATTGGCAATCTTACTGAGATACTTTTGAGATGAAGATAACTTCATCTCAAGCAAGATTAGCGTATTTGTTCATTTATGAGGCACTAATCAGCGCAATCTCTTGGGCAATTTGCCCCAATTGCTCCGATGGATATTCAATACTGTCACTGTCTAATTGCGCTGATAAACGCTGGACCATCCACTGCACTTTATCATCAAGCAAAATAGACTGTTGCGCCTGTGCGATAAGTTCACGGTGAAAACGCTTACGTAACTCAAGCGGTGTTTCTCGTTTTGGTACAACGCCAATCTGGATCTGTACTTCAGTCGGTTGCTCAAGGTATTCAGTTAATGCCACTTGCAATTGATCGATAGCCGTTTGCGCTGACAAATGTTTTTGATCCGGTTTTAACACCAACACTATTGGATTGGACAAACCAGAGCACACTGAATTAACACCTAATTGTCGCACCCTACCACCAACAGAAACATGGGTCAT
The DNA here is from genome assembly GCF_021560015.1 of Shewanella vesiculosa. Lineage (NCBI taxonomy): Bacteria > Pseudomonadati > Pseudomonadota > Gammaproteobacteria > Alteromonadales > Shewanellaceae > Shewanella > Shewanella vesiculosa. Next base: position 1,603,183 of record NZ_CP073588.1, read on the forward strand.
CACCTTATACCAGTGCAAATCAACCTCATCACCTTGGATACTGTGTGGCTCAAACTGGGCCACTGCATGCGATTGAGTCATTTTAGGCTCTGTCATGCTATGTGGGTTAGCGGCGACGACAGCGCTAGCAGGCTTTAGATCTTGTTGATTAACCTGCTGAGAAACATTGCTCGGCTGGTTAATTGTGGCTTCAACGGCAGATTTATCATGTGATTGAACATCTGCAAATGCATTAACTTGTTCGCCCTCTTTGGGCGCGACCCAAGGAGGTCTATCATAATCACTGACAGCCGGAGAATTGTCGCTTTGAGTGGCCACAGCAGATAACACTGCACTGGTATTGGGCGCAGTAGATTCAGGCGTTTTAGGCTCAGCGGCTAAGTGTTCTGAGTTTACTGCCGGCGAATTGGATGGTTTGATCACTCTTGAAGAAACTGATTTAGTGGCTTCTTTTTTGGCGAGTTCATCTTTTTGCTGTAATGCCCCAACATCAGCGATGAGAGAATCACGACTAGCGAGTACTTCGTCAAGAAAGTCGTCTAAATCATCAGCGCGAAGCAAATCTTGTTCAATGCTATGGCTGACATTTTTGCTGCTAATGTCAGTGCTGTCATCAACACTATTGTCTACACTGTTGCTAGCCGAAGCATCACTATGATGATCCGCCGTTTTCGGCGCAGACAGAGAGCCCTTTGCAGTATCAACACTGTTCGTCTCTGGAGTCTGATTTAACGCCGAAAAAGCAATATATTCATCATGATCAGACGGCTGGTATTCCATTGATGCTTCATCAGAGGCATCATAATCCGTAAAAGAATAACCATCAAATGATCCATTATCTGCGTCCTGAGCATGCTGATTTTCTTGACTATCTTGTGCGGTATTGGCGTCGACATCGCTCTTGCTGCTTGTATCTGTGGGATTAACAGCTAATGCCTGTTGCTCACAAAACTCTTGCGCTTCAGTGGTGTCATGTTTAGGCGCATCAATCTTGCTGTCTGAAGCAGTTGATTCACCGATTTCAGTGCTCACGGCAATATTATCAGCCGTTGAATGAGCAAACGCCGCTGCACTTATATCAACGTGGCTTTGGGTATCAACGCGGCTTTGGGGCGATTGTTCATCAAAACCTTGGCTTTGTGCTTGGCTGAGCAATAAAGCTTGTTCTGCTATTAGTGAGGCTGCGGCTGGCTCATCATCAATAACCTCGTCAATGTCAGTCTCAACATTCATCGCCGCAGCTTCTGCTTGAACTGGTAATATCGTTGCTGCTAACGCGCTATTCGCTTGAGACTGATTATCAAGCTTTGGGCCTGTTTCAATGACCTCTTGCGTGGGAGGTAAAGCATGATCAATCACGCTTAAATTAATATCTGCAGGTGTAGTTGTCACCCAACGTTTTACTTGTTTTTCAGGGGTGAATGCAACGGCGCGCAATAATGCCATTTCCAAGCCTGATTTAGGATCAGGTGCAAAAGCCAAATCTTTACGACCGTTAAGTAACATTTGATAATAAAGCTGAACTTGCTCAGGCGCTAATTGCTGTGCAAACGCTAAAATTTGTTCACTAAACAGTGATTGCTGCGCAGCCGCTGGGGCAAACTGAGTCAAGGTAATTTGGTGCAGTAGCTCTAATAAACTGCGCAGTACTTCTTCTGCGTCAGCACCAAATGCTAATACTTTTGACACGGTTTGCATTAATGGACCCACATCAGCGTCACATAAGGCTTTTAATAAAGCCAGCACATGTTTTTCATCAATGCTGCCGAGCATGGTTTGTACTTGTGTCAACATGACTTGACCACTACCAAAAGCGATAGCTTGATCCGTTAAACTAAGCGCATCACGCATACTACCATTAGCGGCTTTAGCTAATAAACTCAATGCTTGTGGCTCAAAAGGTAAGTTTTCTTGGCTGATGATATAAGCTAACTGCTTAGTAATTTCATCTTGCGACAAACTTTTCAAATTAAACTGTAAGCAGCGAGATAATACGGTAACAGGTAATTTATGCGGGTCAGTGGTCGCCAGTAAAAACTTAACGTGTTCGGGCGGTTCTTCTAACGTCTTTAATAATGCATTAAAACTGCTACGCGATAACATGTGTACTTCGTCAATTAAATACACTTTAAAACGGCCACGTGAAGGACGATATTGAACATTGTCGAGGAGCTCACGTGTATCATCAACTTTAGTACGAGAAGCGGCATCGACTTCAATTAAATCAACAAATCGACCTTGAGCAATTTCAATACAACTAGAACATTCACCACAGGGTGTAGCCGTTACACCAGTTTCGCAATTGAGACCTTTAGCAAATAAACGCGCCAAACTGGTTTTACCTACACCGCGCGTACCGGTAAACAGGTAAGCATGATGTAACCTTTGCTGACTTAATGCATTGGTTAGTGCCATTAATACATGAGATTGGCCAACCATTTGGTCAAATTTAGCTGGACGCCATTTGCGGGCGAGTACTTGGTAAGACATGAAATTCCCCACAGAGAGCTATCGGGAGTCAATCCCTATAAAGGGGTTAACAATAACATGCCAAGGGCTGGCATGCTATTGTTGAGCATGTATTTGATAGTGCAGAATACAGTTAACTGCTTAATAAAATAGCAGTTTATTTTACTATTTACTCACCATCAAACTCACATAAGCTTAATACTTCAATTCCCATACCTTGCAAACGCTTCTCACCACCAATTTCTGGTAATGAAATTACAAATGCAGCGTGAGACACTTCACCACCAAGTTGGCGGATAAGCTTTACTGTTGCTTCGATCGTGCCACCCGTGGCGAGCAAGTCATCAATCACTAACACTTTATCATCGGCATTAATGGCATCGACATGAATTTCTAAGGTATCTTTACCGTATTCTAAATCATAGGTTTGGCTAATGGTTTTTCGGGGTAATTTACCTGGTTTACGCACAGGTACAAAACCAACACCTAGCTCTAAGGCTAGTGGCGCACCAAATAAAAAACCACGCGCTTCCGTACCAACCACTTTAGTGAAACCTTTTGATTGATAATGAGCCACTAAAATCGCAATAGTGGCTTTATAAGCTTCTGCATTTTCAAGCAAACTCGTGACGTCACGGAACATGATGCCTGGTATTGGATAATCAGGAATGGTTTTAATGCTTTGCTTAATAAGCGCTAAACTGTCTTGGTTCATCATAATTTTAGTTAACTCTATAAAAGTGATTACGCAATAAAAAGTCCACGTTGCGGGTGGACTCTGGTAAAAATACTTAGCTGATCTTATGCCCGTTTAATCTCAGTTGCAACTAGCTTACCTTAACTGACGATTTATTATTCTAACTCTGGGATCCGCCACAAAAAAAATACTAAAAAAAGCATCATGCACAATAACATCATTTTCACCCAAACAATCGGCACAATGGCAATGCTAACCCCAAAGCTTAGCACACTCATTAACATGGCTTTTTTCTTAAGAGGACGACTCAAGGCCCTGTTCGATTGCCATTGACGAATACCTTCGGCAAACCATGGATGATTGACTAACCAATGGTGCAAGCGATCATTTGAACGGGAAAAACAAAAAGCAGCCAGCAGAATAAACGGGACTGTTGGCAATAAAGGCAACACAATACCTATTAAGCCTAAAACAAGGCTGCACAGGCCTATTATTATTAGAAAAAAACCACGTTTTACCGCCATAAGCACCCTCATCAGAAACAAAAAACCACTCTAGCAGAGTGGTTTAGTAGACACATCATGACAGGTTAACCTGAAGTTAGCGTTAAATTAATCCTGTTGCTTTCAACCATGAAAGACTCGCGGGTAATGTTGGAATTAATAAAACCAAAATAAAACCAACGAAATAAAATATGTTAAACGGGTCTTTAAAAGGCTGACTCATGATTATTCCTACATTCAGGTGATGTTGTTACTGCAATAGCTTAACACTTTCATTCGCTATGATAGGTCAACATTGGGTTAACTTAGCGAATAGCAAGTGTGAGGCCAGTCACAAAAAGTGGCTCATTTTAGACCTATCTTTATAAAATAAAAACCATAAATTTTTTAAGCCTATTATGACTAAGTTGATGAAATAATAATCCCCTTTTGCGCCAATTGTTGGAGTAAAGGTAAACAGCCTGATAATAAGGTGTCATTAGACATTTGTGGGTAGTGTTCACTTAACCACACAATAATCGCCTCTACGGTGACACCTTGTTGAGAAAGGCTCATTTGCTCAATGTAAGCCAATACTTGTGCGCTTAGAGGCGTCAGTTGCAAAAAAGCAACTTGCTCAGTTAAATCTCGAAACACACAAAAAAAGTTCGCTTGCGGTGTAGGTTCAATGGGTTGGTAGTCAACACTAATATGTTGAACATCAAAAGCGTATTGCGCGACCTTGGCACAAGTGGCCAAACATAATCGCCGCTGAGCGAGATCGCCAGAAACGAGCAACTGAGATGATGGTGTGTCTGGCGCGACTGCCACACATAACTCTAACCATTCATAATGCGCTAGCTGCAACATGAAAATCGGGTCATCTTGTGTGATTTGATATTGATGCTGCAAAAACGCTAAAAACTCACTGGCAATTTCGACAAATATTGGTGTTTGACAATCATGAGACCGAAAAAACTTCTGCACTAATGCTTGCCATTGTTCATCCTGATATAGACTGTTAAGTACCGGAAAAGCACTGGAGACAAAACCACTGATATTATTAAAAAATAACTCTCGATAGATATTCATCCGCCTAGGCTCAATACCCTCTGGTAATGGCAAGCTAGGATCACGAATGTAATCCATAAATTGTTGCTGTACTTGCATAAAACCCATTATGCCTTCCTCAGTAATGACTGCTGACGTAAAGCTTGTTGTTGGTATTGATGGATTTGATTAATTTCATTGAGCAGAATGTCGGTTTTAGGGATGTTAAAGTCGCGCTCAAGCAGTGTGGGATGTACACCGTGTAATTGATAGCATTGCTGTAATAATCCCCAAACAGGATCGATAATATCGGCACCATGGGTATCAACAACCAAATCAATGTCTTCTTGATAATGCCCAGCAATGTGTAAATATTCAATCCGCTCGGTCGGCATAGCCGCCAAAAAAGCATTAGCATCATATTGATGATTAATTGAATTAACATAAATGTTATTCACATCAAGTAACAGCTTACAGTCAGCTTCTTGCAAAACGGCATTAACAAACTCAACTTCACTCATTTGTGCACCAGGAGCGGCATAGAAGGAAACATTTTCTAAAATAAATGGCCGCTCAAGTATCTCTTCAACCTGGTTTATTCTTTTAGCTGTGTGGATCACTGCGTCGTCAGTAAAAGGGATCGGCATAAGATCGTACATGTGACCGGCTCCCGAGCAATAACTTAAATGTTCGGAATAAATATCGATGTTATGCCGATCTAAAAAGTGTTTTATCTTGTGTACAAACTGAGTGTCTAAAGCTTGCGGGCTACCAATGGATAAAGATAATCCGTGACAAAAAAAACGATGTTGTTCGGTTAATTGAGCAAATTGACGACCAAACTTACCTCCTAGGGTCATCCAATTTTCTGGTGCAACCTCAAAAAACTCAATTGCGGCAGGCACATGCTGACAAAATTCGTCTAACATTTCTCGACGAAGCCCTAAACCGACATTGGCTAAGCCATGAGCATGATTTGTAGACATAATGCGTGTCCTTGATGATTTTTTTAAGTCATTGATATAACTAAATATTCGATAAAAAACAGATAGATTTAAGGCCTGAATCTCAGGCCTTAATTGTATTAGATAAGCCTAGGCATTATCAAACAGAAGCAAACTGTTATTTTTGACCGCCGCACTTACCTTCAGTCATTTTTTCAGCTGATTGTTTCATGTCGCCACACTTGCCTTCAGCTGCTTTTTCCGCTGATTTTTTCATGTCACCACACTTACCTTCAGCCGCTTTTTCAGCTGACTGTTTCATGTCGCCACACTTGCCTTCAGCCATTTTTTCCGCTGATTGCTTCATGTCGCCACATTTACCTTCAGCCGCTTTTTCCGCTGACTGTTTCATGTCGCCACATTTACCTTCAGCCGCTTTTTCCGCTGATTTTTTCATGTCGCCACATTTGCCTTCACCACACTTACCTTCTCCGCCATCAAGTTGATAACCAGAAGTTAATTGTTGAAAACCAAATGGATTTGCTTCTACTTGCGCCGAAAAACCAGCCGTCATTACAACTGAACCTAACGCAACCGCTAACGTAGTTTGTTTGATTGAATTCATAATAATTATATCCTTAAGTCGTGATTATAATGCTGACCAGCATTATTGCCGGCTTATGTAAAGAGACCCGTTAGTAACGTTTATTACAAAAAAATATCCGAAATGTGAAAAAAATCCATTTTATTAACATTAATTGTTGCTAGGCAAGCTTAAAAATAACGCTATATACATTTAACATAGACACAACAACAATCATATCAATATGATTATTAATAATAATTTACTTTAACGTCGTGACAAAGATGGTCATGGCACTATTTAGTGCTGCTATCCGATAATAAACACGTTAAAATAGCCCACTTTTTACTGCAGCAAGGTGTATTGTGCGCGTTATTTTAGCTCCGATGGAAGGTGTGGTAGATGACCATATGCGTGAAATTTTGTCAGCCATCAATCCATTTGACTTGGTGGTGACGGAATTTGTCAGGGTAGTCAATCAACTATTACCTGAAAAAGTCTTCTACAAACTGTGTCCAGAGTTACATCATCAAGGTTTAACTGCATCAGGTACACCAGTTCGTGTTCAGTTGTTAGGACAAGAGTCAGAGTGGATGGCACAAAATGCCATTAGAGCCATAGAACTAGGGTCAAACGGCGTTGATGCAAACTTTGGTTGCCCAGCAAAAACCGTCAATAAAAGTAAAGGCGGCGCAGTGTTACTGCAATACCCAGAGAATATTTATAACATTGTTAAGGCCATGCGCGATGCTGTACCGTCAGAACATCCAGTTACGGCCAAAATCCGTTTAGGTTACGAAGATAAGTCGTTATTTATGGAAAATGCCTTAGCTGTGTATGAAGCCGGCGCAACAGAGCTGGCTATTCATGCTCGCAGTAAAACCGACGGTTATAAGCCCCCTGCTTATTGGGAATACATTACCGAAGTCAGAAAACGCCTGCCTATTCCCGTTATTGCAAATGGAGAGATTTGGAATGCTGCTGATGCGCAACGTTGTATGGATATAACGGGTTGTGACAGTGTAATGATTGGCCGAGGTGCTATATCGCTACCGAACTTAGGTGACACCATTAAAACCGGTGCAATCCCGTTTAGCTGGCAACAAACATTAAGTTTACTCATGGCTTATAGTGACAAAGAACTCACCGGACGAAAGTCGGACTATTATCCCTCACGGATTAAACAATGGTTTAGTTACTTAAATCGTCAATACCCAGAAGCGGATACCTTATTTAGAGAATTGCGAGTGTTTAAAACAACCGAAGAAATCGTTAATACCTTACAAAACGCTCATCGCGCACTGTTATAGACTAGCAATATCGCGGCTCTAGGCTAGGATCTAACGCAGTTTGATTGGGTTATGTCATTCACCTCGTTAAACTGTGTTTATCCTAAACAAAGTTAATAGCGCAACGTTATTATTATCAGTGTTCTATATAGGGTGATTGATTCACCACCTATTCGTTAATAAAGCCCCTAGAGCCTCTCCAGCACAGACCATTAACCTTGGCTAACATGAATAAAAAGTAAATTATTATTCATGTTTTTATCTCAAAAATCTAATCGAGAATTGATCTTCGTCATAACGTCGGCTCTATTTGTGCTTAAAATAGATTATCTACATTGGCATAGTCAGTTAAGGTTATCTCAGTTGCACAATTCTCAGGATATAAAGCAAAAACTTCAACAACTTGAACTTATTTTGAGACGTGAGTTAATGCTCGTTATTAAGGATTCATTAAAATCGACTGAAGTTGCTCATGTCACAATGCAAACCCCTCTTGGGCAACTAATTGATTATCTACCACAAGTAAAACTCGCCGACACCGATATTTTTACTCGGCTAATGCGACTAGATGCTGCATATTGTCAACTTGAACTGGGTTTATATGGGCTTTGCTCAGATTGTGAAGTCGACATAGAAGCATATCGCCTAATCACAGATCCAACGGAACAACGTTGCACTCAATGCGAACAAAAATTTCGTCGAGAACATCGGCATGAATTACGCTTAGATCACTAGCCATTAACGTCTGTAAAGCATACTTAGATCTGCAACCTAGCTAGCCAGTATAAAATCATCATCATAAAAAAGGCCTACATAAATGTAGGCCTTTTCGTAATAAACAGTATCAATATCAGACTGTTTTATGTGTCTCTGTTATTTAAAACTTAACAGATACGCCACCGTAGTACTGACGACCGATAGTGTCATACACTTCTGGTACAGTACCGCCGTCACTACCATTAGATACGCGTGATGGCTCTTCGTTGGTTAAGTTTTTCACGCCAGCGCTCAAGGTAATCATGTCCGTAACATAGTAAGTACCGGCAACGTTGTGGTACAGAATCGCATCCACTTTATCGCCTGTATTTAAGTCGTCCATTTCACCAATGTAACGGTTGAAGTAGTTAACACTCCAGCTGTCTTGACCAGCTTGAATATTGAAGTTGTTACGTATACGAGCATACGCGCCAAAGTTACCATCAATATTGTTGGTGTAGTTGTTATCTTCTTGCTCAAACTTGATCAAGTAAGTTGTATCGTTGCTGATTTTCCAATCTAACGATAACGCTTCAAAGTTATAAGCTAAGTTAAAGTCTAATCCGCTTGTGTCTTGGCTACCTACGTTAGTTAACGTATTTGTTAAGTTAGACAAATCACCATTTGGACCAATGTTAAAGGTTTCACATGCAGCAGCAGAAGCATTAGCAAAACATGCATCAAGACCCGCTTGAACATCTAAACGTGTAATAGCATTGGTGACTTTAAAGCGCCAGTAATCAAGCGTTAAAGATAAACCTTCAACATAGCTAGGTGAGTAAACTAAACCAGCTGTGTAAGAATCTGATTCTTCAGCTTTTAAGTTACTGTCTGAAGTATAACGCGTTAAGATCTGTGGATCTTGAGCATTGCCCCAAGGATCATCTAAGTAGTCGTATGAACCGGTATCACCGCCAAATAACTCGCTGATACTAGGTGCACGGAAACCTGTAGCCGCTACACCACGAAGCATTAAATCATCAGATGCTTCATAAGTAAGGCCCACTTTCCAAGTAGATGCTTTACCGAATGTTGAGTAATCGTCATAACGAAGTGCAAAATCACCGGTTAATTTTTCGGTAAAAGGAACACTAACTTCTTCGAATACAGAGAAAACATTGTAGTTGCCGTCAGTAGGATCTTGCTGAGCAGCAGTACTATCGCCAGCTACTGTTACAGGATCTGGATTATAGAAACCACTTTCGTAACGATATTCAGCACCGATAGCAAAAGCAACTGCACCAGCACTTACATCGAACAACTCACCATTTAAGCCTGCAGAAACAACATGCTGCTCGTTACCACCATTAGCATTATCGGTAAAGCTAATGTCATTAACAATATCACCCGTTAATGGAACACCTGTGAACCATGCATCTTGGTTAGCATAAACAGATTGCTTAAGATTAGTTGCGTTGATTGAGTTATCAACGCTTGAATCAGCTTTGTTTTTACCGTAAGTGTATGCGATATCCCAGTTCATACCGGTATTGATATCAAACTCACCAGCCAAAGCCGCAGAGATACGGAATGTATCAGTATCTTGAGAATAAATACGCGGACCAGCATCAGTCGTACGACGACGGTAATTTACTCGACCAGTATCATCAGCTTCAACACCACCGGCTGTCATAGCAGAATCAAGAGTAATACATGCTGCGCCAGCTTCAACACCTGGAGCGCCACATACGTTTAGCATAACATCAGCAGGTTGCGGAGCAAGTTGCTGATCAGACTTACGTTTAGTGTAAAGAACGTCTCCACTTAGCACTAAATTATTGTCTAACTCTTGAATCATATTAGCAAACAAGCTGTAACGCTCGTTTGGTGTTTGGTAATAACTGCTCGTGGTGTAGTCATAACCTGTAGAACGAGCAACCCATTCACCAGCGTCATTGCGTACTTTTCCGCCTAATGAACCAGTAGGTAAAAATGAACTTGCACCTGGCTCTGTCCAGCTACGATCTGACTGAATAACGCTTTCACGTTTTGAATACGCAGCACCGACAGTATAGTTACCGCCATCAGTATTGAAACCGTATAAACCGCTTAACTCACCTGTCTCACCGTCGCTTTCGCTAGTAGTGCTACCGTTAAGATCGAATTGAAAGCCTTCGAAGTCTTTCTTGGTGATGATGTTAACAACACCAGCAATAGCATCAGAACCGTATACCGCAGAAGCGCCATCTTTTAAGATCTCAACGCGAGCGATCATAGATACAGGAATAGAGTTCAAATCGACAGAACTGTCTGCACCTGAACCAGAGTTAACCATACGACGGCCGTTTAATAACACTAGCGTACGTTGAGAACCCATGCCGCGTAAGTCAACTTGTGCAATACCATCTGAACCGTTATTTGAACTAGAACCTAGAGCGGCACCAGCCATTGAGGTTTGAGCTTGAAGTAGTTGGTCAACTGAAGTGAAACCTTCTGCGCGAATAGCTTCAGCAGAAATGATGGTTACTGGAGAAGCTGTTTCCATGTCTTGACGTTGGATACGAGAACCAGTTACTTCGATTCTTTCAACTTTCTGTTCGTCGGCAGCAAATGCTACTGAAGAAAATAAGCCTGTTGTCGCGACACTTGTTGCTGCTACAGCTATTAAACTACGGCGAATTGCCTTAGCAGTTAATGTGACTGAACTCATGAATAAACTCCCTATAACTTGGAATAAAATAAAACAAGTCGTTATATTTTTAATTATGAATAATTGGTCAGTGCCAATCATTGAAAAACATTATTAATGAATAAAAAACCTTTAGTCAATAAGGGCAACATGTGAACAACATCACACTTGACATCAAGATTGATAATTAATTTGACTTAAACCAATCTCATTAAAATCAATAATTTAGCAAATTACACTGTATTAACTCAGTCTATTAACATTTATTAACATAAGAAAATAAACATATAAGGCACCACAAAAGAACAAACAAAAGCCAATAAAAAAACAAACTTAAAACAAAGGCAACAAATAAATAACAATTGATCATGAAATGCATCAAAAATTAATTTTTAATATTTACAAAAAAATTTAATAATTGCCCTAAAAATCATCAGAATGACATTTCAATATTATTGATTATTTATTCAAAAACTAACTCTCCTCCTATTTTATTAGCTGAATTCCATTCAAAAAACCTAATATAAACCGACATATGCTCTGCTAATTAGCCCTAAAAAAATCAAGATTGATTATATTTACCCCAATTATGACTCATTAAAGTTGGAGAGTTTCGAACATAGCAGACGGTCAATTCACATCACACACCGAAGGTGGAATGTTACATAAATGTAGCGTTTCTGATGTGACTGGCTGCTTTATAAATCGCAGAGTAGACATAAATAGAGGAGGTATTGAGGAAACGAACAAAAAAAAGGAGCCGAAGCTCCTTTTAATCAACTTACAGCAATAATTAACGAGTGCGTGGGCACACTTCATCAGCGCTGAAGAAGTAAGCAATTTCACGAGCTGCTGATTCAAGAGCATCAGAACCGTGAACTGCGTTTTCGTCGATGCTTGCAGCGTAATCACCACGAAGCGTGCCACGAGCAGCTTCAGCTGGGTTAGTTGCACCCATGATTTCACGGTTAGCTAGAACAGCGTTTTCGCCTTCTAACACTTGAACCATAACTGGACCAGATGTCATGAAAGACACTAAAGCGCCAAAGAAAGGACGTGCGCTATGTTCAGCGTAGAAACCTTCAGCTTGTTCTTTAGATAGGTGAACCATTTTAGAAGCGATGATCTTGAGACCAGCTGATTCAAAACGGTTGTAAATAGCGCCAATGTGGTTGTTAGCAACTGCATCTGGCTTGATGATAGAGAATGTGCGTTCGATCGACATAACGAGCTTCCTTAATGTGAGCAAGTTTAAAAAATTCGCGCGGATTATACGTAATTTAAGGGTATATTCCTAGCCATATCCGCTTAAGCAGTGATATTTCATCACTTAATTGCGTCATTTATATTAACATGGCGCAATTTATGCTCCATGAGCAAACATTCATCTTACTCTGCAGCCTTAACCGTTTTGTTAATACTTTTTTCCATAAAGCTAATGATGGCGTCAGCAACGTCTTTTTGTGTCGCTTTCTCAATGCCTTCTAAACCAGGAGATGAATTGACTTCCATCACCACAGGACCATGATTTGAGCGCAGTAAATCAACGCCAGCAATATTCAACCCCATTGTTTTGGCGGCACGAAGTGCAACAGAACGTTCTTCTGGGGTTAACTTAACCAAAGTTGCACTGCCACCACGGTGCAAGTTAGATCGAAACTCACCCGGCTTTGCTTGGCGCTTCATCGCTGCTATCACTTTATCACCCAACACGAAACAGCGAATATCTGCGCCTTTGGCTTCAGCAATATATTCTTGTACCATGATGTTAGCCTTTAAGCCCATAAAGGCTTCTAGCACGCTCTCAGCCGCTTTGCGAGTCTCCGCTAATACCACGCCAATACCCTGAGTCCCTTCCAGTAGTTTAACCACCAAAGGTGCTCCGCCCACCATATCAATCAAATCAGGGATGTCGCTCGGTTTATTGGCAAAACCGGTGATCGGTAAGCCAATCCCCTGCCGCGACAACAGCTGCATTGAACGCAATTTATCCCGTGAACGTGCAATCCCAATGGAGCCATTAACCGCATACACACCCATCATTTCAAATTGGCGTAATACAGCGGAACCATAAAAGGTTACTGAAGCGCCAATCCGTGGAATAACCGCATCAAAATGGCCTAAATCTTTGCCCGCCATATGAATGCTAGGCTTGGTCATATTAATATTCATATAACACTTTAACGGGTTGATAACCTTGACCTCATGTCCCCGGGCTAATGCAGCTTCAACTAAGCGTTTAGTAGAATATAATTGCGGGCCTTGAGACAGTATTGCAATGCGCACAGAGTGCTCCAAAAGAGAAATTTTCCGGCATCATACGCTGAGTATATTTAAAATCAATGACTGCTATATCCATAGATAAAAAAAGAGCCAATCCTAATAGATTGACTCTTTTTTTGTGACCAATTACCCACAATGAATAACGATTTTGATGGGTTAATCTACCAGTAAAGGCTAGCCTTCGCTCACCATGTTCACTGTGTATTTAGGGATATCGATGATCATATCGCAATCAACCACTTTAGCTTGGCAAGATAGACGGCTTTCAGGTTCTAAGCCCCATGCTTTATCGAGCATGTCATCTTCTAGCTCATCACTTTCTTCGAGTTGATCAAATCCTTCGCGTACAACTACATGGCAAGTAGTACAAGCACAAGACTTTTCACAGGCATGTTCAATATGAATACCGTTACGCAATGCAACGTTTAAAATCGTCTCGCCTACTTCAGCTTCAAGTACTGCGCCGTCTGGACAAAGTTCTTGATGGGGTAAAAATACTAACTGTGGCATCATTTCACCTATATGTTGTCGACCGACTGCCCTTTAAGCGCCGCTCTAATAGAATTATCCATACGTCTTGACGCAAAATCTTGAGTCTTATCGTCGAGATTTGCAATTGCTTTTTCAATAGCATCAATATCGTCTTGTTGCGCGGCGGCATCAAGTTCTGCGATCGCTACCACTAACTGTTGACGTTCTTGCTCATCCAGTAGTGCAGCATCTTTAGCCAAGGCTGCGTTAAGTGATTCTATCACCCGCGCGGCTTCAACTTTTTGCTCTGCTAGCATACGACGAGTAATGTCTTCTTTAGCATACTTCATCGAATCTTTTAGCATGGTGGCGATTTCAGTATCGGATAAACCAAATGAAGGTTTAACTTGAATCGATGTCTTAACTCCAGTGGACTTTTCCATCGCAGTAACACTGAGCAGACCATCAGCATCGACTTGGAATGTCACTCGAATATGAGCAGCTCCAGCGGCGAGCGGCGGAATACCGTGCAGTGTAAAGCGCGCCAAAGAACGACAATCGTCAACCAGCTCTCGTTCACCCTGAACCACATGAAATGCCATCGCAGTTTGACCATCTTTAAAAGTGGTAAACTCTTGTGCCCGTGCAACTGGAATAGTGGTATTACGCGTAACCACTTTTTCAACCAAGCCACCCATGGTTTCAACACCGAGCGATAATGGGATCACATCTAACAGTAATAAGTCTGAATCGGGTTTATTGCCAACGAGAATATCGGCTTGAATAGCCGCACCAATGGCAACAACGCGATCAGGGTCAATTGAAGTCAACGGTGTTTTTTTGAAGAATATTTCAACTTGTTCACGAACTAAAGGAACTCGAGTTGAACCACCGACCATGACAGTTTCAATCACCTCATCCACGCTCACACCTGCATCACGTAAAGTGCGACGACAGCTACCAATGGTTTTTTTCACCAATGCGCCAATGAGTTCATTAAATAGGTTTTTATCGACACTACAGCTGACGGTTTGGTCGCCAATGACAACAGAGGCTTCAACGCTGTCATTTTCAGTTAATGCTTCTTTGACCCGGCGAGCCTCAATCTGTAACTGACGTGCTAACTGATTATTCGGCTCAGTGATGTTCCACGTTGTTTGCAAATGGCTAACAAGTAAATGATCAAAGTCATCACCACCCAAAGCAGAATCACCGCCTGTGGCTAACACTTCAAATACGCCACGATTCAAACGCAGAACAGAGATATCAAAAGTACCGCCACCTAAATCGTAAATGGCAATCACGCCTTCTTGCTTCGAATCAAGTCCATATGCAATAGCTGCAGCAGTAGGTTCGTTAAGTAAGCGTAATACTTTAACGCCTAATAATTCTGCAGCGTCTTTAGTACCTTGACGTTGTGCATCATCAAAATACGCAGGTACGGTAATGACCACGCCGTCTAACTCGCCACCTAACGTGGTTTCCGCACGGGCAATTAAAGGTTTTAAAATTTCGGCAGACACTTGAATAGGATTAACTTGCCCAATAGGCGTAGTAAACACCGGCAAGCCGTTTTCACTCGCGTGTAAAGCGTAGGGTAATCGATGAACGCCAGACTGAATATCAGTAAGGCTTCGTCCCATAAAACGCTTAACCGAAACGATAGTGTTTTGGGGATCTAATGCTGATTGTTGTTGAGCTTCGTAGCCAACGAGTACATTGGTATCACCATAATGCACCACAGAAGGCAAAGAATGACGTCCTTGCTCATCAGGCAAGGTCAATGCTTGAGCACTTCTTACCGCAGCAACAAGTGAGTTGGTGGTACCAAGATCTATTCCAACCGCAAGACGATGCTGATGCGGTGCGGCGCTTTGGCCAGGTTCTGCAATTTGCAACAGTGCCATAGTGTTCCAACTTGTTGTGTTATCGATTAGCAAAGCTAATCATAAATAAGGTTCAGAATTTAAGGTAATTTAGTCGAGCAAGCTATCTTCAATACGAGCTAGCTCATCTTGCAATTTTGCCATAAATTTTAGCTTACGAATTTGATCAGCCGCTAATAATGCATCTGCATTATCATCACTGGCTAATAACGTCGCTAATTTAACCGATAATACCGACTCAAACTGTGCAAATGAATCATACAGTTCATCAATTGAAGACTGCGGATCACTGCTATGAGTTATATCTTCAAGCGCTTCACGCCACTCCATTTGTTGCATCAAAAATGTACCATCTTTGAGCGTAGTGGTTTCGTGGCTTAATTCAATACCACGCAGGCTCAACATATGTTCAGCACGGCGTAAGGGATTTTTTAACGTTTGATAGCCGTCGTTAACTTGTGCAGTACGCTGAACAGATAGCAGCTTTTTTTGCTCGGTATCATTCGCGAATTTATCGGGATGGACCGCCCGTTGCAGTTCGCGGTAGCGCTCTGCAAGTAAGGCGGTATCGATATCAAAGGCAGGTGCAACATTAAACAGATCGAAATAATTCATGGGCAGATATCATGCTTACTGTTTGATATAAAACGACTTAACAGGTGAATAATGGTTAAACAGTGAAACTTTCACCGCAACCACATTCACCCTTTGCGTTAGGATTATTGAACTGAAAACCTTCGTTTAGGCCTTCTTTGACAAAATCAAGTTCAATACCTTGCAAATAAATGAAGCTTTTGGCATCGATGATGATATTCACACCATCGATGTTATAAAGCTCATCATCGTCATTGAGATCATCAACGAACTCAATGACGTATGCCATACCTGAACAACCTGATGTTCTCAACCCAAGGCGCAAGCCGAGGCCTTTCCCGCGATTAGCAAGAAACGATCTTACTCGATCAGCCGCAGCGGGGGTCATTGAAATAGCCATCTTAACTCCAGGTATTACTTAGCTTGTCTGCTTTTATACTCTTCAATTGCTGCTTTAATGGCGTCTTCAGCCAAAATAGAGCAATGAATTTTAACTGGCGGTAGTGCTAGTTCTTCAGCAATGTCAGCATTTTTAATGGTCGCTGCTTCATCAACACTCTTGCCTTTAACCCATTCAGTCACTAATGAGCTTGATGCAATTGCGCTGCCGCAACCATAAGTCTTGAATTTTGCATCTTCAATAATGCCATCAGCATTAATTTTAAGTTGCAACTTCATTACGTCACCACATGCTGGTGCACCAACCATACCGGTAACAATTGATGGGTCGTTTTTATCAAATGAACCTACGTTACGTGGGTTTTCATAATGATCGATTACTTTTTCGCTATAAGCCATGATACTGCTCCAAAATCTGTGTCGTTATCAGTTTACGAATAATGGTATTACACTTATTTAACCATCTAAATTAGTGATGTGCCCATTGAACTTGATCCAAATCGATACCATCTTTGAACATCTCCCATAATGGAGACATTTCGCGTAACTTATCGATAGATTCAGTTATCGTTTTGATAGCATGGTCAATTTCTTCATCGGTAGTAAAACGGCCGATTGAGAAACGAATTGAGCTGTGTGCCATTTCATCGTTTAAACCCAATGCACGTAATACGTAGCTTGGCTCTAAACTTGCTGAAGTACAGGCTGAACCAGAAGAAACCGCTAAATCTTTTAAGGCCATCATTAACGATTCACCTTCAACAAAGTTGAAGCTCACGTTAAAAATACCACTGTAGCGTTGTTCCATATCACCATTGATATAGGTTTCTTCTATGTGTTTAATACCGTTCCATAACTTATCGCGAAGGCGAGTAATACGCTCGCTATCAGCAGCCATGTCTTGTTTGGCAATCACAGCAGCTTCACCTAAACCAACGATTTGATGAGTTGCTAATGTGCCACTGCGCATTCCGCGCTCGTGTCCACCACCGTGCATTTGCGATTCAAGACGAATACGTGGCTTACGGCGAACATATAATGCGCCGATACCTTTTGGTCCATACATTTTATGGCCAGAAATCGAAATCAAATCAACTTTAGTGGTTTGCACATCAATCGGTAATTTACCCGCACTTTGGGCAGCATCCATATGGAAGAAAATACCCTTTGCGCGGCATAACTCACCAATGGCATCGATATCGTGAATCACACCAATTTCGTTGTTCACGTGCATAATGCTGACTAAAATAGTGTCATCGCGCATCGCCGCTTCTAAGCGTTCCATTGGGATGATGCCATTATCATCAGGAACCATATAAGTGACTTCGTAACCTTCACGCTCTAACTGACGGCACGTGTCTAACGTAGCTTTATGTTCAGTTTTGCTGGTAATGATGTGCTTGCCCTTTTTGTGATAAAAATGGGCAATACCTTTAATCGCAAGGTTACTTGATTCTGTCGCACCTGAGGTAAATACAATCTCACGGTGATCAGCGTTGATTAAATCAGCAACTTGATTACGGGCGATATCAACCGCCTCTTCAGCTTGCCAACCATAACGGTGTGAACGCGATGCTGGATTACCAAATACGCCGTCCATCGTCATGTGTTGCATCATTTTTTCAGCAACACGCTTGTCTACAGGCGTTGTTGCGGCATAATCTAAATAGATAGGAAGCTTCATAATACACTCCGTACTCAGCAGTCTCAGATGAGGCTACATACAACGTACAAATAATAATGATATATCAATCAACATAGTTGAGTTATAGACTCACTCTATGTTCCTTTTGTATCTCATCTTGCTTTAACGAAATAAATCTTACATCTCGCTTTTGCATCAAACCCGCAAGAGAAATACCATCTAAAAAATCTGAAATTTGTTTACTTAAGTCACCCCATAAAGAATGGGTTAGGCAACGAGTACCACTTTGGCAGTTACCTTTTCCTTGACAACGGGTGGCGTCTACAGATTCGTCAACAGCATGCACGACCATGCCAACTGAGATATCTACGGCTTCTAAACCTAAACGGTAACCACCACCGGGTCCGCGGACACTCGACACTAAACCATGTTTACGTAACTTAGCGAAGAGTTGTTCAAGATAAGACAAAGAAATTCCTTGTCTTTCAGAAATATCAGCTAAAGGCACAGGACCAGTAGCAGAGTGAATCGCAACATCCAGCATAGCTGTCACTGCATAGCGACCTTTTGATGTAAGTTTCATAACTTGTACTGCTCCCAAAAAGTATGCAGTAATTTCAACATACCCGAGTAATTTAGTCAAGTATTAATCCTACTAAATTACTCAAGTATTATGATGTTGTTTAACTATAAACGATCCCAATTTCGCCGCGGGTATTTAACCTTTTTATCTTGTAAGATTCAATGCCGACAAGGCAATTAATCGCATTATTAACTGATTATTTGACTTGAATCGACAATGACTTATTGAATTTTAAATACTCGGGTCGAACTTATCAATGTCTTGTTTACGAATGGTCGCGGCTTCTCGCGATGCCTCATCAAATGCATCCACATTTAACTCTGGCAACTTTTTAGTACAAACTTCACCACCCATTTGCTGAATGGCATTACACAGTTCTTGTACTTTCGAGTCCATTAAATGCATGTGATCAAGCATTTGTCCTATGGCATTAGCCACAGGATCAGGATTATCTGGTGATACAGCGTACGCATCAAAGCCATACTTTTTAGCCATCTCAGTGCGACGTTCAGTTTTTTCTTTTGACTGGTTGGTCGGCGAAGACACCACACGCCCAGGACCCACCACAGTGTGATCGCTGGCGACATCCTTAACCACCACAGAATTAGAGCCAACACGTGCACCATCGTGCATTGTGATAGGTCCAAGTACTTTGGCCCCAGCCCCAATCACCACATTATTGCCTAAAGTGGGATGACGTTTACCTGGCTGCCAAGTTGTTCCGCCCAAAGTAACACTATGATATAGCGTGCAATCATCACCAATTTCGGCAGTTTCACCTATTACAACGCCCATACCGTGGTCAATAAAGAAACGTCGGCCAATCGTCGCACCGGGATGAATTTCAACACCGGTGAGCCAGCGAGAAAATGTCGATAAACAACGGGCCGTAAAACGCCAGTTCGCTAGCCACAGTTTATGACTAATACGGTGGATCCAAATAGCATGCATACCCGGGTAATTAAATATTATCTCTATGGTACTGTTTGCAGCAGGATCACGATGATAAATCGATTCGATGTCTTCTTTTAACCTAGCGATGATGGCCATGGTGTGTTCCTTTACTGCTTAATCTTGTTTATCCATTTTCTTATCAATGGAAGTCAAAATGCCACGAAGAATATTCATCTCAGGTGCTTCAATACGGGCACGAGTGTATAAACGACGCAATTTAGTCATGACTTGCCCAGGATGATTTTTAATCACAAAACCAGTTTTAGACAAAGTCGACTCTAAATGAACAAAAAAGCGTTCAAGTTCAGATGTTAATGGGTATTCTTCTGTGACAACTGGCGTTGCTGATTGCGCTAAATGCGCGACGCGAGTTTCATAACAAATAATTTGTACTGCTTGAGCCAAGTTTAGCGAGCTGTATTCTGGGTTTGCCGGAATCGCCACATGATAAGTACATTGCTGTAATTCCTCATTACTCAGGCCATGATTTTCACGACCAAAGACAATAGCAACCGGACCATTTAGGCTTTCTTGAGTTAACTTTAAACCAGCTTCTCGAGGGTCAAGCATGGGCCAATCAAGGGTACGACTGCGAGCACTCGTTGCTATCACTAAACTACAATCGGCAATGGCCTCTTCTAATGAATCAACACGAGTTAGATTTTTTAGAATATCAGATGCACCTGCAGCAAGTGCTATCGATTGCCCATCAGGCTCAGCTCTTGGCTCGGCGAGATATAAATTTGATAAGCCCATGGTTTTCATCGCTCTAGCTGTAGAGCCAATATTACCAGGGTGTGAGGTACCAACTAAAACAACACGAATATTACTGAGCATGTAGCACTTTCTTTTAGCAAAAAATATTGCCCGTATATTAACACAATCGTTAAAAATTACGTTATATGAAAATCTGCATTTGATATAACGGCTAAATTAAGTATAATGCGGGCGCTATTTTACTCGTTCTTTAACATCCAGGGGATTGCAATGCATCCGATGCTGACTATTGCCACACGCGCTGCACGCGCTGCTGGCCAAACTATTATGCGCGCCTATACTGAACTTGACCGTGTTGAGGTAAGCAGTAAAGGTATTAATGATTTTGTGACTAGTGTAGACAAGGAAGCAGAAGCAACTATTACTTATCAAATTCGTAAATCTTATCCAGACCACACCATTATTGGTGAAGAAAACGGTGAAAACCGTGGTACTGATAAAGACTACATTTGGATAGTTGATCCTTTGGATGGCACTAACAACTTCGTTCGTGGTATTCCTCATTTTGCGGTGTCTATCGCTCTTCAGTACAAAGGCAAAATTGAAGTTGCCGTTGTTTACGATCCTGTTCGTGAAGAATTATTTTCAGCTGTTCGCGGCAAAGGCGCTAAGGTTAACGACTTCCGCATGCGCGTAACTAACGTCAATGATTTAAGCAACACTATGATTGGCACAGGTTTTCCATTTAAAGCTCGTCAACACACAGAAAGCTACATGGCCATTTTAGGCGAAGTATTTTCATTGTGTGCCGATGTTCGTCGTGGCGGTTCAGCAGCATTAGATTTAGCTTACGTTGCAGCAGGCCGTTTAGATGGTTTCTTCGAAATAGGTTTAAAACCTTGGGATATCGCAGCAGGCGACTTAATTTGTCGTGAAGCCGGCGGTACAGTGACCGATTTTACTGGTGCACATAACTATATGACTTCAGGTAACATTGTGGCAGGTAGCCCAAAAGTAACCACTCAGATAGTCAAAATTATGCGTCCTCTACTGAATGAAGGTTTAAAGCGTTAATCGCTAATTAACCTTTATTGATAAAAAAACCGCTCAAGCCTCGCTTGAGCGGTTTTTTTATGTTTATAAAATGACATGACTGTTAGCCACAATGGTACATAATCCGCTATTAAAAGCTCATTTTTCGATGACTTAGATATTCCCGCCATCAATAGCAAACCCATAATCAGTGCACTAAACCAAACGATTACTCAATAGGCCGGTATACAGCAAAGAAGCTTTGCCGGTGAGCTAATCGCCATCACTAACAATGCGCGTTTAACCTATGTAATAACAATGCAAACGATGCCATGTTGTTCATTCAATTAAACAGCGATTAAACAAGTCACAGCTTATCTCACAAAATCGATCGAGATCACTGGGAAAATACCCTGAAGTCGTCAATAATAGTATTTTGATTTTATTGATGAAGATGAGTATGCCGTTACTGCGAAAAGTAGGATTAAAAACCTTAAAAAATATCGAACATCTAGTGTTATTAATTATCGCTATGGCGACAGTATTTGCTATTGGCGAAGAAATTCTTCACATGATCGTCATTCAGACTGTCGAATTAGCCGATTTACTCTTACTATTTATCTATCTTGAAGTATTGGCTATGGTCGTTAATTATATTGAATCAGGTAAGTTACCTATTCGTATGCCGCTCTATATCGCGATTGTGGCATTGGCGCGATACTTAATTTTAGACATGAAAGCAATGGAAGATTGGCGTATTTTAGCCATTTCACTGTCGACTATTTTACTGGCAGGCACAGTAATTGTGATCCGTTGGGGTCAATTAAAAATGCCTTACCCTAAAAACCAAGACTACGATACTTAATCAACTTGGTGGTTCAGGTAGCCAATGCCAAGTCTTTTTATTGGCATTGGTTGCTAAATTTAGTTTTGCTTAACAAAGTCGTTATGCTAAAAAAGAATACAATCAACTGAGTTAATGCTAAAGATAAAACCCTAAACGAACATCTTAGAAAAGAATGCTATAACTTTACCAATTAATTGAAATAAGTCGTGTAAATAAAATCAACATCAAATTGCAGAAAAACATACATAAAGACTCATCATTTCAAGGAGAAACAGAATGGGGCAAGAGCCAACCGGATTCGAAGAAAAACGCAGTTCTTTACGTGTAGATATGGAAGCAGAGCGGATCCGCCTAGATTGGGATCAATTCACAAGGTGAATCATGCACAGATCATGCTATTTGTATTGATCTGGCCCGAAAAGGGGTGTTAATCGACTTTAAGGCTGCTTTTAAAGTTGGGGATTTGATCGCCTTAACTTTTAATGAGAAGACTGATAAACAAAATACCATTAAAGGCCAAGTTTGCCGTAGTTCCGAATGTTCAGTAAATAGTTACCATATTGCTTTACAGCTAATTTAGTTGATTATTTTTATGCAGCTCTCAATGGCTACTCTATAATCAAGCTACATACCTAGCGAAACTTTCGGTGCAACAAGGCGCCTATCATCAAGGATCACAACATGATATTGCTCGTTGGCGGTGAAAAAGGTGGCAGTGGGAAAAGCTGTTTAGCACAGAACATTGCTGTATATATTAGCCAAAAGCACGATGCGAATGTGCTCATGGTTGACTGTGATCCGCAACGTACCACGTCAGACTGGATCCAAGCTCGTAATAATGACCCCAGCCTAAAAGCGATTAATTGCATCCAGCTTTATGGCAAAATCCGTAATGACTTACTGAGTTTAAATGAACGATTTGACTACGTGATTGTCGATTGTGGTGGCCAAGATAACCTTGCAATGCGCGCCGCGATGTCGGTAGCCACCTATGTTGTTATCCCACTTCGTCCCAAACGTCGCGATCTTAAAACCTTACCTCACATGGAAGACATGCTCAGTACTTGTAAAATGGTTAATCCCAAGATGATTGCTGCCATTGTGATAACACAGTGCCCTGCTCTGCCATCTCAAGGTAAGCGTATTTTAGAAGCGAAAGAAGTGGTTGAGTCTTTTGGTTTACGCGCCCTTAATTCGGTCACATTTAGCCGTAATATCTATGATGATAGTGAAGAAAGCGGCTCTTCAGTGTTGGAAATCGAACCGAGCGGTAAAGCGGCTGATGAAATTCGTGCTATTGCTGATGAGCTTTTTGCCATACCACCAGAAAATAGTTATGAGTTTAACTGATCTTAAGCGCAAGAAACCCAAAGATACCCGAGTCAAGGTATCTGTAGATGACTTTATTGAGGATGCTAATAAATATGCATTAGGTCTTGACGCGTCCCATGGCCAAAGCAATATCGCCTCAAACACGCAAGAGTTCTTAAGAGGGCTAGATAAAAAAAGCACTAAAATTTATCGCCATGCCACATTTACATTAACTGAAAAAAGTATTTCGCAATTAGACGAAATAGCGAAAGTCAGTAAAGTGGCTAAATCAAAAATACTCAGAATACTCATTGATGAGTTTTATCAACAAAGCAGCACTGAGCAAACAAATTTACTCGCCAGAAAGTAATCATTAACATAAGAGTATTCACTTAACCTCAACGGGTTAATTATTAGGTTCACGGCTCTGTTGTCAGATTAGGCAGGTGATATTTGGCGACATAAGTCAGGATATAATATTGAACACTTATGTTCATCACCCTAATGGTAAATCAATATTAATATGTCAGTCATGAATAACTAATTACTGATGGCTTCTAAGCAAAATAACAAGCCACGTGTTAACAATCCAATTTGACTGCATTTAATTACATCCTAAAGAGATAATATGGCGTTAATAGTACTACTAACACAGCAAATGTGTGTTTACTTAGTTATCGTTTACTTAGTCAGTAAAACGCCATTATTTAAATTCTTTGCCGAAACATCGAAACGATTACCTCACAAAATCTTCATCTACTTAGTGTTCTCAAGCTTTTGTATTATGGCAACTTACTTTGGAGAACAAACCTCAGGAGCGATAGCCAATACTCGTGCAATGGGCGCGGTATTAGGCGGATTATTGGGTGGTCCAATTACCGGGCTTCTGGTTGGCTTAACCGGCGGGTTACACCGTTATTCTATGGGTGGATTTACCGATGTTGCTTGTGCAATATCGACTACGTTAGAAGGTTTATCTGCAGGAATGATCAGCTATTACTTCAAAAAAGCCGGCAAGTCTGAAATGGCTTATCAGCCAATGGTGGTATTTGGAGTGACATTTATGGCTGAAATTATGCAGATGTCGATTATTGTATTAATCGCCAAACCCTTTGATCAAGCGTGGGAGTTAGTTAAGCTCATCGCTCCGCCAATGTTATTGATTAATTCCCTTGGTACTGCCATGTTTATGAGTATTGTTCGCGACCAAAAAGCGATGTTCGATAAACTCTCGTCCAGTTTTTCAACCAAAGCCCTCAAAATTGCCGAGCGCAGTGTCGGATTGCTGTCAAAGGGCTTTAATTTAGAGTCGAGCAAACAAGTTGCGCAAATCGTCATAGAAGAAACCCAAGTTGGTGCGGTAGCCATTACAGACAGGAATAAATTACTCGCCTTTATTGGTATTGGCGCTGACCACCATATTCCTAATACACCCATTTCATCTCAAATCACTCTCGAGGCCATTGCACAAAATAGTGTCATGTTTGCCGATGGCGTTGACACCCCTTATTCATGTTCTCTGTCCGCAAACTGCAGCTTAGGCTCAAGCTTAGTGATCCCGCTGCGCAGTAATGACGAAGTCATTGGCACGATTAAATTGTATGAGCCGAAAAACAAGCTGTTTTTAAACATTAATCGCACCTTAGGCGAAGGAATTGCCAGATTACTGTCTAACCAAATACTTTATGGGCGCTTTGAACAGCAAAAAAGTTTACTCATGCAAGCAGAGATAAAGTTGTTACAAGCCCAAGTGAATCCTCACTTCTTATTTAATGCTCTCAACACTATTAGTGCGATTATTAAGCGTGACCCGCAAATGTCTAAACAGTTATTGCAGCAATTATCGCAATTTTTACGCATTAACCTAACCCGAACAACAGGGCTAGTCACCATGGCTGATGAACTTGAACATATAGACGCTTATTTGTCGATTGAGCGTGCTCGCTTTATTGATAAGTTACAAGTGAGCATTGATATACCGAGTATTTATCATCACTTAAAAATGCCTGCATTTACCTTACAACCTTTAATTGAAAATGCAGTGAAACATGGTACATCACGTATGCTTGAAGCCGGTGTTATTAATGTACAGGCGACAATTGATGGTGATGATCTTATGCTTAATGTCACGGATAACGCCGGTTTGTATCAACCATCGAACAACACCGACGGCTTAGGAATGAACTTAGTCCATAAGCGAATTCAAAATTTATTTGGCAGCCAATACGGTATTGAAGTTGAGTGTAAAGCAGATGAATTCACCCGTGTCAGTGTGCGTGTACCGTTAAAGGAAATTGACCAATGATCTCATGTCTAATCATTGATGATGAACTGTTTGCCCGCCAAGAAGTGGCCGATTTACTCGACAAACATCCTGATATAAGAGTGTTGGGGCAATGCAGTAATGCCATTGAAGCTCTACAGCAAATTAACCTTGTAAAACCTGATCTTATTTTTGTTGATATTCAAATGCCGCGGATCAATGGTATGGAGCTGCTTGCGATGCTCAATCCAGAGCAAATGCCACGAGCAGTATTTATTACCGCATTTGATGAATATGCGATAAAAGCATTCGATAACAATGCCTTCGATTACTTATTAAAACCCATCGATGAGAAACGCTTCAACCAAACCTTAGATAAAGTTAGAGCCAATATCGCGCCGCAACGGATGTCTCAGATATTACCGACGCAATTAGCTCATTTACCCTGCTACAGTGGTAATAAGCTCAAAGTTGTCGCAACCGCTGACGTTGAATTTATTGTTAGTGATATTGGCGGTATTCATGTGTGTTCAAATAAAGGTTTAAGCCATACTCAATTAACCCTAAAAGTCTTAGAGCAAAAAACCGCACTTTTTCGTTGTCATAAACAATACCTACTGGCACCGAGTGCAATTTCTGAAATTGAAATCACCGACAGCGGCGCAGAAGTCACTACCCATAGCGGTGCTAAAGTTCCTGTTTCACGCAGATATCTCAAAGAGTTGAAACTGTTGCTTGGATTTCAATAGTATTTAGTTCAAAAGACATGTGATACAGGCCACATTTACTCTGCTGGTCAAACCGCTCACAGTGAATATTTACCGCTTACGCAAGACATTCAACCTGTCACAGAGTTCGCCCCCAATTGACCACCTTGATGCTTTAAAGTGGTCACACGATATAAATGGGGAGATATAAAAATGACTTGGTTTCTACTCTGTGTTGCTTTACTCATCGGCGGTTACTTTATTTACGGGACCTTTGTCGAAAAAGTATTCGGCATTAACACTCAAAGACAAACACCCGCTTTTACACAAACAGACGGCGTCGATTTCGTGCCAATGTCTAAAGGCAAAGTCTACTTAATTCAATTATTAAACATTGCTGGAGTCGGCCCAATTTTTTGGCCCTATTCTCGGTGCACTATACGGCCCAGCAGCTATGTTGTGGATTGTATTTGGTTGTATTTTTGCTGGTGCCGTTCACGATTATTTTTCGGGGATGTTATCGGTACGCAATAACGGTCAATCGGTTCCTAACCTAGCGGGTAAATATTTAGGCAAAAGCGCTAAACACTTTATGAACTTTTTTGCCATTATCTTATTATTGTTAGTTGGAGTGGTGTTTATCTCTGCTCCTGCGGGCTTGTTGAGTAAACTAACTGGTCTAGATGTGACCATTTTTGTCGGTATTATTTTTGTCTATTACTTAGTTGCCACTATCGTTCCTATCGATAAAATCATTGGTCGCTTATACCCATTCTTCGGTGCATTACTAGTATTTATGTCACTGGGTCTAATCATAGCCCTAGCAGTGTCAAGTGAACATACCATGTTGCCAGGCTTTGTAATGGGCGACTTTTTTAGCAACCTAAACCCTAATGACATGCCACTATGGCCTGCATTATTCATCACCATTGCTTGTGGAGCCGTATCGGGTTTCCATGCAACACAATCTCCATTAATGGCGCGCTGTGTTGAGAATGAGTCAAATGGTCGCTTTGTGTTCTTTGGTGCCATGATTGGTGAAGGTGTGATTGCGCTAATTTGGTGTGCTATTGCATTATCATTCTTTGGTGGTGTGGAAGGATTAAATGCCGGCATGGGTGGCAACCCCGCTAACGTGGTATACGAAGCATCTAATGGACTACTAGGCACATTTGGTGGTTTCTTGGCTATCTTGGGTGTGATTGTATTACCTATCACCTCAGGTGATACTGCATTTCGTTCAGCACGTCTAATCTTGGCTGAGTTCTTTAACATTAAACAAGTCGAGCTACCTAAGCGCTTACTGCTAGCATTACCATTATTTGCTGTTGGTGCAATGCTCACTCAAGTCGATTTTGGCATTATCTGGCGCTACTTTGGTGTTGCAAACCAAACCACTGCGGTATTGATGCTATGGACTGCAGCGGCTTACTTACTGCGCCATAATAAGTTTCATTGGATTTGTACTGTACCAGCGATGTTCATGACCTGTGTTGTCATTAGCTTTATGTTGAACTCATCAACATTAGGTGCGGGTTTACCAATGACAGTATCAACCATTGCAGGTTTAGTCACTACCGCAATTATTGCCGCAATGATTATTATTAATACTAAAGGTAAAGGCGATATAGATTCAGATGATGAAGAAAAAGTCGTATTCGTCAAAGAGCAATAATCGCTCATATTAAATAAAAACGGCAGCCTAGGCTGCCGTTTTTGTGTAGATATCTCTTTGGTTGCAATATAGGTATAATATCACCAAACTCAATTAGCTCGCACGGTCCATGACACAAGCAAACAACCCGCTTCACGGCATAAAACTAGAAACGATAGTGACTTCACTGGTTGAAAAATACGGCTGGGAAGAACTCGCATCGAGGATAAACATTCAGTGTTTCAAAGATAACCCGAGTGTAAAATCAACCTTGAAGTTTTTACGTAAAACGCCTTGGGCGCGCGACAAAGTTGAATACTTGTACCTTAAAGCTAACAAGCTGCCATTGCCGCCACCGAAAGAAGATAGTCGCGGAGCATTTACGACTAAACCTCGGCCATCAAAGGCAAAAGTAGCCTCAACGAGACCTGCAACCCACAAAGCGGCAACAGCAAAACCAAGCTCAAGCACAGCTGCAGAAAAGTCGACAACACCTGTCAATGCGGATATTTGGGGAACAAACTCAAATTAATGTATTAAGAGGTAACCATTGCAGGGGCTTATAACGGAAACTCAAAAATCAATCGCCACACTTTAAGCCCACCACCGACTTGATAACTTAATCCAAAATGCTCTATTTCAACACTGTCTAAACCTATTGCACTCAGGGTAATAGGTTTAGAAAAAGCCAACGTAGTACCAATTTCATAAGTATATGAGGTTAATACATTATCCCCAACCGGCGAGACAAATTTTAGCTTATCGAAATACCAATGTCCGGCAATAAAAAATCTCGGTTCAACCCGAGTATCCTGCCACTGCCAATCATAATTAACCCCAAAATCAATACCGCTTTTAAACACGGAATAGCCTTCTGTACTGTCATTTTGATTACTTTGATAACCCGCATAATAAATCCGATTGACCCATACTGGAGTAAATAAAGGCGCATCGAGCTTATAGAGTGCAGAAATGCCAGTTGAAAAAATGCCTACATGGCTGGAAGTTGAAAAATTATGTCCATAACTAAATCAACATAACTCTCTAAGGTTAACTTATCATCCACTCGCCAGTGATATTCAAGCCCAGGGGTTAACGTTATCGTACCAACACTTTTAGGAATGCTGCCTTGAGGTAAATCGTTAAATGAATAATCAAAAAAACCCAGCGATGCGGTAAAGCGAAGTTTAAGTAAATAATCGTCGTTTGAGTCAAGCACAAACCCCAAAGGAATATTGGCCACAGCAGCACTTTGGCCTGAGGTACGATAAATACCACTGCCTAAATAATTGGCAAACGCATAATGTGAAGCATCAGGTTCTGTGATTAATTGAGGGGGTGTTGGTGAAGGTAATTCAGATCCATAGCTACCCCTACTGCAAAAAAACAGAAGCGCTACCAAGATTAAGCGAATAAATAGCGCTGCAAAGCGCGCAGAAGCAAATGATGATGACCCAATAAGCTGTGTGTTCTGCCCTTGTCTCATCATCATTTAAACTATTTCTGTGCCAAACTATTCATCGTGGAAATGATATTCCGACATCATATGACCTAGCTCAGTGGACTTGGTCTTTAAATATGATTCGTTGTAGCGATTTTTACCGACTTGCAACGGAATACGTTCCACTACTTCAATGCCCACATTTTGCATTGCCATCACTTTACGCGGATTATTGGTCATCAACTTCACTTTGGTCACCCCAATTTGGGTTAACATCGGCAAAATCATGTCGTATTTACGCATGTCGGCTTCAAAACCCAAACGCAAATTGGCTTCTACGGTATTAGCACCCGCATCTTGGAGCTCATAAGCACGAATTTTATTGAGTAAGCCAATCCCACGCCCTTCTTGACGTAAGTACAACAAAAAGCCTTGGCCTTTTTCAGCGATACTTTGCATGGCGGCTTGTAATTGAAAACCACAATCACAACGTAAACTAAATAATGCATCACCGGTTAAACATTCAGAATGAACACGACCTAGCATAGGTTGAGTGGGATCCAGTTGACCAAATGTCAACGCAACGTGTTCTTTACCAGTAGCAATTTCTTCGAAACCGTGCATGGCAAAAACACCCCAAGGTGTGGGTAACTTAGATGTTGCGATATATTTTATCGGCATGAATTAACCTTACGACAACTAACTGTAAAAGAAAATATTAGAACTTAGCAGGAGCAAAACCCGTGACTTCTTTTATGCCCATCTCACGGCCTAACGCCGTTAAAGGATGCACAACCACTAAGCCTTTAACCGATTTATTTAACTTACCCATATCAGCTTGTTCAGCTTTGGTTAAAGTGCGCTTAAAACCGAGCGCTTTTAGTGCTGTACCTTCTTGACTAAACTGACGCGTTTGTTGGCCTTTAATACTCGCGATTCGCTTAGTAACAGTGGCCACTTCTTTCTTAAACTGCAGGACAATCGTGGCGTCGCCACGTGCTTCAGCCGCAGCTAATTTGCGACGAAACTTGTCTAATTTATCATTCAATGTCTGCAGTTCTAGCTTTAAATTCATTTGATTACCTTAAGTGCTTTGGTGTGTTAGTGAATCGTTTACGTTTATACGTTTATCACAACACCGTTTCGGAGGCAGATTATATACCCAAAACCCCCTAAGATGCGAATAGGAAACGCTTCTTATAGACATGTACTGGTAAAGTTTTTCAACCTCGATACACAATTTAGCCAGTACTACCCTGCGAAAAACCAACGCTACTATTCCACTTTGTCCTGACCTTGTGAGCATAATTAATGATTTTTATGGTCTCGACTCACTAATTCCTCGCTGATGTAACAGTTTAAAAGCTCCTCACCGCTGTCTAATTACCACTCATCTTGTTTAATTGTTCAGCAACCACATCTAGCAAAGCCGCTTTCTACAGCATTTCCGTCAAGCCACTATTGCAATACTTATGATAATCATTATCATTCGCATAAATATTAATAGAGGTCCCATGTTATGTCGCCACTGCGTTTATCACTACTTGCTATAGCTTGCCAAAGTGTATTGTTTCCCGTTTATGTTCATGCCCAAACACCTATTCCATCGCCAGAGATTATTGCACCAGCATCAAGTGATTCGAGCAGTGCATCAGACTCAGAACACTATGAGCGAATGACGGTTTACGGCAGACAAAATCAAGTAGTAATGAACTCAGGATTAGCGACTAAATCTGATATGTCGCTTATGGAAACGCCTGCAGCGGTAGTGATCGTTGATGAGACACTCATCGACTCACAAGGCATCACCAATATGCAGGATTTAGTGCGTAACATAAGTGGTGTAACCCAAGCCGGTAATAATTATGGTATTGGCGATAACATAGTCGTGCGAGGGTTAGGTGCAAACTACACTTACGATGGTATGTATGGCGGCGCAGGTTTAGGTAACACCTTTAATCCCACTCGTTCATTGACTAATGTGAGTTCTGTTGAAGTTCTCAAAGGTCCAGCAACAGGGCTTTATGGTATGGGCAGCGCGGGCGGTGTAATTAACCTTATTGAGAAAAAGCCTGAGTTTGTCAGCAAACAACTGTTTGAAGCCGAAGTAGGTCAATGGGATACCTACTCTCTTATGGCTGATTCTACTGGCGGTATAACTGACGATCTAGCCTACCGTTTAGTGGCCAAAACCGCCCATAGTACCGGTTATCGAGATCTAGGTACCGATCGCGATGAAATATATGGCTCGCTTAAATATGTGCTTAATGAAAATCAAAACATCATGCTATCAACGGCTTATATTAATGATGCCATTCCCGTCGACTCAATAGGCCATCCTATCCGCATCTATAATGCCGCCTCTGTCGAGGGCAAAACCGCAGGTGAAGTGAACTGGCAGGATTTGATCAATGATCCAACCAATAATGGCTTACAGCTAACAGATCAACAACGTCAACAATTAGCGGATTCATTAAGTGCAAACGATGGCTTAACACCTTATCAATTTGGCCATAATGGTCTTATTTCACCGATGGCGAAAGACAACAAGGGTGAAGAGTTACGCTTTAAACTCAGCCATAATGTGTACTTAACCGATAATTTGTTTTTAAATCAGCAGTTGCAACACCGTGATTACGAAACCAGCTTTGCACGTCAAACTGGTGCTTATAATTACGTTTATTGGCGACGAAATGGCGTTATTAATGCCGATCCCCGTGCGCCTTTAGTTGAGGATGGCACCTTATACCCTTTTGCCGCCCGTCGTCAGGAATATCGCAAAGTCTCGGCAGAAGAAAAGTCGTGGCAGTATTTTGCTGATTTGCGCTATGACTTCGATATCGGCAATATCAGTAACGAATTACTGGTCAATGCTAACTTTGAAGACCGCGACATCCGCTTTAAACAATATTCGATTTACGATGCCGATTACACCTTGAAAGATGCTAATGGCAATCAATCCTATCAAGGAAGCTTGCCGTACATTTATGACATCCGTAACCCCAATTGGGGCGAGGGAGAGTTTGAAGAGTACGATCCGTTATTAACCAGTAATTATAATAAATCAGTAACGGCATGGGGGTTAGGTATACAACATGTGGGCTATTTAGGCGGCGGATTTACCAGCCGTATTGGGTTTGCTTTTAACGAAATAAAACAAACTTACCAACACTTAGGCGTTGATGCTCGTTACAGCAGTAGCCTTGCGGATCCACAACCAGAAGCAGACACCACAGATAACGGTGTAACCTACAATTTAGGCCTAACTTATATGCCTACTGATGATATCTCTGTATTCATTAATCACTCTAAAGGTCGCACGACTTATAGTGTATTAGGTGATGTAAAAGGTAATGAAGCTGATCGTGATGATTCACAATCAATCAGTAATGATTTGGGTATTCGGATTAAAGCATTTGATGACCAATTACTGGCATCATTAGTATTGTTTAAAACCTCACGAACCAATGTAGCCTACAGCAATCCAGATTACGACAGTAGCGCAGTCACGCCTGACATTGACCCATACTTTTATAATGGTAGCGAAGACACCAAAGGGGTTGAATTAGATCTTAATGCATATTTAAGCGAACAGTGGAAAGTCAACGTTAACGCAGTTTACCAAGATGCCAGAGACAACCAAAACCCCAATAGTAATGATTATGGACAACGCCAAAAAGGCATACCTTATGTTACTGCAGGCGCTTGGGTAACTTATGCCGCAGCATTGGGCTTACCTGCGCCACTGTCATTAAGTTTAGGCGCTAAATATGTCGATGAACGCAGCACGCAGTCTAGCTCATTTGGCATACCTGACGGTTATGTGCCCAGTTATAGCGTCATCGACTCGGCTATTAGCTATGATGTTGAACGTTATAAAATTCAACTGAACATTAATAACCTATTTAATCAAACGTATTTCGATAAGGCCATGTTCTTAGGGGGTCTTCCTGGCGAAGAGCGTAATGCGAAGTTAACCTTAACTTATCGTATTTAAAAACATATCAATCTGGATTTTGTTTACTCGAAATCTAGATCTCAATTTAGCGCTAAATCTAACGCTAAATTGAGTAACGAGATGATGAAAGCACTGCCTGTGGCAGTGCTTTTTTTATCGTTATCTAATGAGCATAATTGACTATTTAGGCTACATGTAGGATAAACGAAGCATAATTCAATAGCTTATCTTAGGATGTTATTTGATGGCTAATACCATTTTTAGTCCATACACCTTGATCAATGGTGCGATCATTGCCAATCGCTTAGTCAAAGCGGCAATGGAAGAAAATCTTGCCAACGTTCAGCAACAACCAGATCAAGCATTGTTCAACTTATACGATGCTTGGGCCAAGGGCGGTGTTGGATTAATGATTACCGGTAATGTGATGATTGACCCTTTAGCCATGACGGGCCCTGGTGGTGTGGTACTCACATCCAGCAGCGCACTTGAGCCGTTTATCCAATGGGCCAAAATAGCCAAGCAAAATAACGCCAGGGTGTGGATGCAAATTAATCATCCTGGCCGTCAGGTATTTAAAGCGATGGGGGGCAAAAATATTGCACCTTCAGCTGTCGCACTTGATTTAGGTAAACACTCATCGATGTTTTCTCAGCCTAAAGCAATGACAATCACTGACATTGATGATGTTATCCAACGCTTTGTCACAACCGCAAGCATGGCTCAACAAGCGGGTTTTGATGGTGTACAAGTTCATGCCGCACATGGTTATTTGTTAGCGCAGTTTTTATCACCGTTAACTAATCAGCGCGATGATGAATGGGGCGCAAGCTTAGAGAATCGAGCCAGGTTATTAATTGAAGTGGTCAAGCAAATTAGGCATAAATGTGGTGCAGATTTTGATATTGCGGTAAAGCTTAACTCAGCCGATTTTCAACGCGGTGGTTTTGATGTCGACGATGCCGAAAAAGTGATTAATATGCTCGCACCGCATCAAGTTGAAATGGTCGAGTTATCCGGCGGCAGCTATGAAGCCCCCGCAATGCAAGGTCGCAGCGCCGATGAGCGCACCTTAGCTCGAGAAGCTTACTTTTTACATTTAACCGCACAGTTAGTTCTGCGTAGTCCAATTGCGTTGATGTTAACGGGAGGCATTTATCGCCTGCCTGTTGCGCAACAAGTCGTTGATGCCGGCTTTGCCTTATGCGGCATTGCCAGCGCCCTTGCCTTTTATCCTGACTTAGCCAATATATGGCGCAGCAAACCTGAGTTCACCCCTGCGATGCCCACAGTGAATTGGCAGAGCAAACCTTTAGCCGGGCTAGCGACTATGGCAGTCATTAAACGCCAGCTTCGCCGAATAAGCCAAGGCAAACAACCTCAAATTAATGACTCCCCCATATGGAGTTTATTGGTCGATCAATTTAAAACCAGACAACGTACTAAACGTTATCGCTATGGTTTAGGTCTTTCTAATGATCAACATGTAAACGATTAGCCTCTTAAAAATTAACGTGCTAATAATGAACCCGCTAACCATTAAAGCGCTGGCATTAAACGACTAGTCTTAAAAAACGCTAGCGCTTAAAACGATAAATCTGCTGATTGCTGCTGCCGCGCCATAATAACGCCGGATCGGCTTTATCTTGTTCAAACTTACCGTCGATGAGAACATCGACTAACGCCACCACAGCTTGCTGCTGTGGCGTGAGATTGGCTTGTTGATAACCAGTCCATAACCAAATGTCTTTATCGGGACATTCAGTATTTACCCTAGTCACTAATTGCAATACGGCTTCTAGATTAGCCGGATGCAGTGGGTCACCACCACTTAACGATAGGCCGCGCCGATAAATACGGCTGTCGGTTAAATCAGCAATAATCTGATCTTCTAACGCTTGGCTAAATACATGGCCAGCATCTACACGCCAAGTACTTTGGTTATAGCATCCCTTACAGGCATGCTCGCAACCGCTAACAAATAAGCAGCAACGGGTGCCCTCGCCGTTGATCACATCAACACTATGGTAAGCACTGTAATGCATTATAAATGCTTCACTCTGCGTTTAACTTCTTCTTGCTTACCAAAGTTAAACGGCCGCGCATCAGGACTGCCTAAATAACCACATACACGGCGAGTCACCGATACCCTACTAGGCTCATGGTTACCGCATTTAGGGCAGACAAAGCCCTTACTGGTACAATTGAACTCACCAATGTAGCCGCAATCGTAACACTCATCTATCGGGGTGTTAGTGCCGTAATATGGCACCCTGCTGTAGCTGTAGTCCCAGACATTTTCCAGTGCTTCAATGTTGTTTTGCATGTTAGGAAATTCGCCGTAGCAAATAAACCCACCATTAGCGATGGCTGGATAAGGTTGTTCAAAATCAATTTTATCAAAAGGATTCACTTTCTTTTCAACATCTAAATGGAAACTATTAGTGTAATAGCCTTTGTCAGTCACCCCAGATACTACACCGAACTGGGTGGTATCAAGTAGGCAAAAGCGACTACATAAATTTTCACTTGGGGTACTGTACAAACTAAAACCATAACCGGTTTCTTCCTTCCAAGATTCAGTGGCTTGTTTTAGATGATGAATAATGGCGACCGCTTTGTCACGTAGTTGCGCGTTATCAAACACATGTTCAGCATTGCCATATAAAGCATTAACCGTTTCGTGCAGGCCAATAAAGCCTAACGAAATTGACGCACGGCCATTTTTAAAAATGTCGCTAACATCATCATCGGCATTTAAGCGTACACCGCAAGCACCTTCCATGTATAAAATCGGCGCAACACGGGCTTTAACCCCGGTTAAGCGTGCAATCCGCGTGTCTAACGCTTTGCGAGCGACTAACAAACGTTCATCGAGTAATTGATAAAAACGCTGCTCATCTTTACCCGCTTCTAACGCAATGCGCGGTAAGTTAAGGCTAACCACACCTAAATTATTGCGACCTTCGTGTACTTGTTGACCGTCTTGTTCATAAACCCCCAAAAAGGAGCGACAACCCATGGGGGTTTTAAATGAACCGGTGACTTTAACTACCTGATCATAATTTAAAATATCTGGATACATACGCATAGTTGAGCAGGTTAAGGCCATCTTTTTGATGTCGTAATTGACGTCAGTAGCTTGATGATTGACGCCATCTTTAATGGCAAACACCAATTTAGGAAAGACGGCCGTTTTGCGGTTTTTACCTAAACCAGCCATGCGCACAGTTAACATCGACCGCTGAATTAAGCGAGACTCCCACGACACACCTAAACCAAAGCCAAAGGTCACAAACGGCGTTTGGCCATTGGCGGTATGCAAGGTGTTGACTTCATATTCCAACGACTGGAATGCATCATGACACTCTTTTTCGGTTTGCGTCATTGCATAACCTTCGACATCGGCTACTTGCCATTTGCGAGCCACAGCAAGGTGTTTTTGATAACTAATTTGCACAAACTCAGCCAACACTTCATCAATACGGTTAATGGTTGTGCCGCCGTAAATATGGCTCGCCACTTGGGCAATAATTTGCGCAGTCACCGCCGTTGCTGTTGAGATGGATTTAGGCGGTTCAATTTCAGCATTACCCATTTTAAAACCATGAGTTAACATGCCAGCTAAATCAATTAGCATGCAGTTAAACATCGGGAAAAACGGTGCATAGTCGAGATCATGATAGTGAATTTCTCCTTTCTCATGAGCGCTAACCACATCTTTAGGTAATAAGTGAGTTTTAGCGTAATGCTTGGCAACTATCCCTGCGAGTAAGTCTCGTTGAGTTGGGATCACTTTGGCATCTTTATTGGCATTTTCGTTTAAAATGGCATTATCTGATTGCTCAACCAAACCACGAATAGCGCAGTTTAATTTACTCTGAGTCTCACGATGAGTGTCACGGTCGTGTCGATACTCAATATAGTGACGTGCCACCGACTTAAACGGTCCTGACATTAATAAGTTTTCAACTGCATCTTGTAGCTCGTGAATATCAACTTCGGTTTTGCAAGCCATTTGCTGCTCAACCGTTTGCGCTAACTGCAGCGCATATTGATGGTCAGCTTGACCTGCAGACTCCATTGCAGCCACAACAGCCTCTTTGATCCGACATCCATCAAATGCTGTCCGGCATCCATCCCTTTTCACGACTACAAGCATACAACCATCCTTACAAGCACTATATATAGAGCTTTAATTTACAAAAGACACAATATAGAGTGTATTAGATACATTAACGCTGAGTATTACTTTGATCCAGATCATAATTGTCGGCAGTACTTTTTATTGCAAATAACTTGCTATTCGCAATAAATATTGTAGGTGTGGAAAATGATTTTTATGACGGGAGATCGCATGGTAGAAAAAAATGAAAATAGCATCGCAATGTAAGATTTTGGCAAACAAGTTATCTCATAGGTAACCGTGTAGTTGTGGTTTTTAGCCGTTCAAAATGATGACTATTTCGATGACCTGGCATCAAATACAGCGTTAATGACACTATCAACCGTATAAGTGACTTATTCATTACGACAAGATGAATACTCAGGACGAAGAGGCGCGACATGAGATTGAATAAGTCGAACTAATACAGATTGCGCCGATTAAACGCATCCCAGAATAAATAAGCGCCCTCTCCTTGATGCTGAACATCCATGTGATACCAATATCTGTACCACGATTGACAGGCACTGACTGATTAATCACCCATTAAGCACTTAGACGCGAACGGGTATATTGCCATCAATACACCAGTCCGACATCGCCTAAGTATTACTTTAAGGTTGCTTCAATTAAATGATGAATATCTTTAACTGCCTGCTCACCCGCTTCAATGGCCTCTTTGGCGCGATGAAACTCCATGGTGCCAATATCAGCCACATCGGGCACAATACAAATATCAGGTGGCTCGCCCATTAAACGCGAACGTTTATGGCGTTGTTCTAAAATATCCATGGATTGTGACATCACCGCCAACATACCAGGATGAGATTTTGAGCTGCCCATGGCCAGCTTATCGGTTAAGCCACTCATGTACTCTTTGCCTTTCCCCCATAAATCCATAAAGCCGGTTTCAAGCTCACGCTTTTGTTCAATAGGTTCTGACTTACTGGCTTTACGGCTTTTTACTTGTTCTGGGATCAAATGCATTTGGCCTCGGCGATGAGCATTTAAATCTACCGCAATAACCACATCAACACCCATCGAACGGGCTAATGAAACAGGAACCGGATTGACGACTGCACCATCGACAACCCATCGATTACCTTGCTGCACGGGTGGTAAAAATCCAGGCATCGAACATGAAGCACGCACCGCATGGCGCAAGTCACCTTCTTTAAACCAAATCTCTTGCCCAGAATATAAATCTGTCGCCACCGCAGCAAACGGGCGCTGCAATTGTTCAATATTAAGGTCACCAATACGGTTAGCTAAAACATCAAACACTTTCTCACCACTAATAAGTCCGCCTTTACGCCAGCCTAAATCCATTAGGCCAAGTACATCCCAGCTTGAAAAGCCACTGACCCAAGTTTCAAGCTCAGCCAAATGATCATTGGCATAAGCTGCGCCGACTAACGCCCCCACCGAACAACCAGCCACTTTGTCTGGGTAAATGTCTAACTTGGCTAACCCATTCAATACCCCAATATGTGCCCAACCTTTAGCGGCTCCACTGCCTAGCGCTAATCCCACGGTGAGCTTTGTCATCTTTGTTCCTTCCATACTCTGTATTCATCTTTACCATAAAGCTCGGCTTAGTCGACCAATGACCTCGTCGAACTCAGGCAATAATATAATGCTAAAAAATAGCATAACTAAAGCGACTCTTGTTGGCTATAGCAAGGTGAAACAGCTATAATCGTCGGCTTACATTTTTTAGGGGATCTACCTTTGCAATTTACCGATTTTTCGTTGGACAAGCGCCTGCTTGACAGTTTAAAGCACCTTGGCATTTCTACGCCTACCGATGTTCAAGCGCAAGCACTTCCCATTGCCTTATCAGGTAAAGATTTAATGGCATCGTCTAAAACCGGCTCAGGTAAAACCTTAGCGTTTTTGTTGCCTGCTATGCAGCGAGTGATATCCACCAGAGCATTGTCGAAAAAAGATCCGCGGGTATTGATTTTGTTACCTACGCGAGAACTCGCCCAACAAGTTTATGGCCAATTACGTTTATTAGTTGCTAATACTCAATATAAAGCCATTAGCGTACTTGGTGGTGAGAACTTTAACGACCAAGCTAAAGCCTTGGCCAGAGATCCGCATTTTATCGTTGCCACACCAGGGCGTATTGCCGATCACTTACAACAACGCCACTTATATTTAAACGGCTTAGAATTGTTGGTGCTAGACGAAGCAGACCGCATGCTCGATTTAGGTTTTGCCCCGCAATTAAAAGCCATCAACGATGCCGCCGATCATAAACGTCGCCAAACCTTAATGTTTTCGGCCACTTTAGATCATGACAGCATAGGTGATATTGCAGCAACATTACTGAAAACCCCAAGCCATGTCTCCATTGGTGAGTCTTACAGTGAACACAAAGATATTGAACAACGGATTATTTTGGTTGACCATTTAGACCATAAACAAGCCTTGTTGCAGCATATATTAAGCCAAGAACAGCATAAGCAAGTGATTGTATTTACCGCGACGCGTTCAGATACAGACCGTTTAGCGACCCTGTTAGCCGCTCAAGGTTTTGCGACCTCAGCGCTCAGTGGTGATTTGAAGCAATCGGCTCGTAACCAGATTATGGATCAATTTGCTCGAGGCCAATCGCAAATACTGGTGACTACCGATGTGGCATCACGTGGCCTTGATTTAATCAACGTCTCCTTAGTGATTAACTTTGATATGCCAAAGTTTGCTGAAGAGTATGTCCATCGTATTGGCCGAACAGGTCGCGCAGGCGCTAAAGGCGATGCTGTGTCGTTTGTGGGCCCTAAAGATTGGGACAGCTTTAAAAAAATCCAACTATTTTTACGTAAAAACTTTGACTTCACTGTGGTTGAAGGTTTAAAAGCCAAATTTAATGGCCTAAAAGATAAGCCTCAAGCAGCTAAAGCCGGTACCAGTGCAAAAGCCGCCGTAACCAGCAATAGAGCTAGCGTGGCGAAAAAAGCCAAAGCAGCCCCTAAGAGTGATAAACGCTTTATTACCGGGGTTGATGTGGGTGATGCACCTGTGCGCCGTAAAGTTAAACCGATTGTCATTATTGAAGACGACGGAACAACAGAAGACTAAACGGCACATCAATCGCTGATAAACTGCGATGACAGAATTATCAATGTAGGGCAGAACACTGCCTTACAACAAATGAACAATAACGAGCATGCTAACAGCATTATCGTATGAATAAACCAGTAAGGATTAACATGAAAATTTGTGGTGTGGAATTAAAAGGCGGCGAAGCCATTATCTGTTTACTGACCTATGAAGGCGAAACGTTTAACGTGCCAGCATGTCGTAAAGTTTCATTTAGTATTTCACAATCAGCTAGCACTGAATCCATTCGTGAATTTGATTTTGCGTTTAAAAAACTAATGAGCGATTATAAAGTTGATGAAATCGCCATTATTGAACGTGAGCAAAAAGGTAAATTTGCTGGTAGTGCCACCAGCTTCAAACTTGAAGCTACACTACAATTAATGGACCTTCCGGTTTCGCTTATTTCTCCTTTAACCATTAAAGAGCAACTAAAGCGCAACCCACCACAAGTTGACTTTGACTCATTGGACCTAAAACGCGTCCAGTTAAATGCTTTTGACGTTGCTTATGTTCAACATAATCGACTCATTTTCGGTAAAGTGTAAACACAGAACCTTTGTATTGTGGCGTTACCCATACCAAAAAAACGGTCGCGGTAGCGCCAGAACTAATCAGTTGATTTATGACAGACACTAAAACTAAAACGCTCAAAGCCCCGCCTAAAATGCCAGTCAAATCGGCGAGCCAGTCATTAAAACCAAAAGCAGACTTCAGCCTGCTAGTCACTAGCGCAGATATCAAAAAACAGCAGAGTGAACAGAGCCCTTTACGTTACCTAAACGGTTATCGGCCTGATGTGGTTGATAAAATCCGCCAATTGGTTGATACCAATGCATTGGGTGATCACTTTCTAACCCGCTACCCCAAAGTACACCAAGTACGTACAGACAAAGCCTTATATGATATGGCCATCGCATTAAAAAACACCTATATGCGTCAGTCAGACCCATTAGCCAAAGTCATTTTTGATGAAAAAATTAGCTTGAGCCATCACGCGCTAGGTTTGCATTCTTATGTTAATCGCCGTCAAGGCAATAAAGTCAAAGCCAAAAATGAGATTAGAATAGCCTCACACTTAAAACATATTCCGTTTGAGCTTTTACAAATGGTCTTGGTGCACGAACTGGCCCACTTGCGCGAAAAAGAACACAACAAAGCTTTTTATCAGCTGTGTACTTTTATGCTCGCCGATTACCATCAATTAGAATTTGATATGCGAGTATGGTTAGTCGCTGAAGAAGTTGGCCAATCGCCCTACGGAAAATAATCGAAGGATTTTAAT
The DNA here is from genome assembly GCF_021560015.1 of Shewanella vesiculosa. Lineage (NCBI taxonomy): Bacteria > Pseudomonadati > Pseudomonadota > Gammaproteobacteria > Alteromonadales > Shewanellaceae > Shewanella > Shewanella vesiculosa. The sequence goes on from NZ_CP073588.1 coordinate 1,645,385, forward strand.
CATTGCCAACTCGCATCAGGCTTCCAGTTATTCATCCACGCGGGGATATCACAGGCAGGCATAGGTCTGGCAATGCCATAACCTTGTGCTAATTCACAGCCTAGTTGTAATAATGCAGTGCCATGTTCAACGGTTTCAACACCTTCAGCAATCACGTCACGTTTAAATGATTTCGCTAGGGCGATTACGCCTTCAACAATGGCGAAATCGTCAATATTACTCAACATGTCTTTGACAAAGCTCTGATCTATCTTAATCAAACTGGCAGGCAAGCGCCTAAGGTAAGTTAGCGACGAATATCCAGTGCCGAAATCATCTAAAGCAAAATGGACACCTAGGCTCATGCAGTCATTCATGATAATTGACACATGATTAACATCTTCTAATGCGCTGGTTTCCAGCATCTCTAGCTCTAAATAGCGAGGCTCAACATTGGGGTGGGCAGCGAGAAGATCCGTTAACGTCTGTATGAAGCCAGGTTGCATTAATTGTACTGCCGCAATGTTAACACTAGTACTTACCGGGAGATCAAGCGCCATAGCTTGCCATTGGCCGATTTGTGTTAATGCGGTATCAATAACCCATTCACCTATTTCAATCATCATGGTGTGATTTTCAATTACAGGCAAAAACTCGATTGGACTTAATAATCCGCGCTCTGGATGTTGCCAACGAATAAGCGCCTCAACGCCCACCACTGTGCCTATCTTCATATTAACTTTAGGTTGGTAATAGAGGACAAACTGATGGTGATCTAAAGCATAGCGAATAGCCTCTAGACTTTCTCGTTGTACTTTAACGGCATCATCTTGCGCGGTATCAAATAAATGATAGCGATTCTTGCCGGATTCTTTAGCCATATACATAGCTTGATCGGCATGCCTCATCAGTAAATCAGCATCTACATTATCTCGCGGATAAAGCGTAACACCAATACTGGCGGATATATTGAGTACCACACCACTAACGGTTACAGGCTCTGACGCGGCCAATAATAGCCGCTCCAATACTGGCTCACAATCTTCAACTTTGGCTAAATCGGCCAACACCGCGACAAATTCATCACCGCCAATGCGGCTTAAGCTGTCACCTTCGCGAAGCGCCTCTTTCATCCGGATCGATAGTGCAATAAGCAGTTCATCACCGATATCATGCCCATAGGCATCGTTGACCGTTTTAAAACCATCTAAATCTAGAAATACCACCGCTAAGGACTGCCCGTGTCGCCTGCACTGCAGCATGGCTTGAGATAATCTGTCTGCCAGCAATACCCGATTGGGCAAATTGGTCAGTACATCATAATGAGCAATACGTTCTAATTGTTCTTGATGCTGCTTCATCGGCGTAATGTCGCTCGCTAAAGAGACATAATGGGTCGTTATACCGTTTGCATCACGAACTGCACTGATGGTCTGCATTACTGCATACACTTCATTATTTTTACGGTGATTCCAAATTTCGCCATACCAGTATCCTTCGTTGACGATGGCTTGCCACATATCAACATAGAACTCTGGTGATTGACGTTCTGACTTGAGAATGCGAGGAGTTTTCCCTATCGCCTCTTCACGGCTGTAACCTGTGATGTCACTGAAGGTCTTATTGACTTCGATAATAAGACCTTCAGCATCCGTGATCATAATGCTTTCACGAGCATGAGTGAATACCTTGGCGGCAAGGGCTAATTGTTTTACGCGCTGCTCTTTCTCTGCGTTGGCCAGAACCAACTCATCTGCCCGCTTATCTTTCTCTTGGTTTTGAAAAGCCAGCTCTATGTTAGCAAGGGCTAGCTCATTAGCACGTTGTTCTTTGTCTGCGTTGGCCAGAACCAACTCGTCTGCCCGCTTATCTTTCTCTTGGTTTTGAAAGGCCAGCTCTATGTTAGCAAGGGCTAATTCGTTGGCGCGCTGTTCTTTGTCTGCGTTAGCCAGAACCAACTCGTCTGCCCGCTTATCTTTCTCTTGGTTTTGAAAGGCGAGCTCTTTGTTAGCTCGGTTTTGACTATCTTCAGCTTGTTTTCTATCACTGATGTCAATCATAGCGGCAAGACAGTCTGTGCCAGTGATACCGAGATTAGCCTCAATATCGAGCCAAAGCGTATTATTACTCACTTGGCCTAATACTTCGCAAGATTGAATACCACTACCGCTAAAGGCTTTTCCTAAGCAACGTTTAAAAATTTCACGATATTGTGCTGTGACATAGTGTGAAAACGGTTTGCCGACTAAGTGATCACGATCAATACCCAATAGGCTGGCACCTCGTAAATTGACTTGACTAATCATGCCATTGAGATCAAATACAAAGTAAGCAATCGGAGCAAATTCAAATAACTCGGTGTAACGATAATATAACCGTTCTGTTATCCGAGCTTGCTTTAACTCCTCATTTTGCATTTCCAATTCAATCTGATGAACCTGCAACTCATGGAGCATCTTTTTGGCTTCATAGTCACTAGAAGGAGATTGCGTATCACTAGTTTGTTTTTTCAGTTTAGCTTCCGCACGCTCACGTAGCACTTTGGTAGACTGCTTGGCTGACTTAGGAGTAGTCTTCATAAGCTAGGCCTGATCTTACGTAACTCTGATTCAAGCAGCTTGGCTTCACTGATATCGGTAAAGGTGATCACCACACCATCAATTACATCATCTTGGGTACGGTAAGGCATGATACGGACTTTGAACCAGCGTTGGTTTTTAGCGGTTATTTCTTTTTCGATGAAGATAAGCGTCTTCAATACTTCCTTTGAATCCTCTTGTAGCAGGACATAATCTAATTCCGTAACGATATCAGACAACGCACGGCCCACATCACTTTGGATAAGCTTAAATAAATGCGTCGCATAGTTAGTGAAGCGGCGAACATGCAGTTCATTATCCAGAAAAATGGTGGCAATTTGAGTACTATTAAGCAGATTTTTCATGTCGTTATTGACCCATGACAAATCATCCACTTTTGATTGCAGCTCATTATTGACGGTTTGCAATTCTTCATTCATTGACTGCATCTCTTCTTTGGATGTGGTCAATTCTTCATTGGTGGATTGCAATTCCTCATTGGCAGATTGCAGCTCTTCATTGGCAGACCTTAGCTCTTCTTGAGAAGATTGCATTTGTTCGCGAAGTGATTGTATTTCGTCATAGGCCTGTTGCAGTTCGGCCTGAGTTTCTTTGGCTAGTGAATCGCTTTTTCTACGCGGATATGGGGGCGGTGTCGCCACCTCAGTAAAGACCACCATCATCAAGCCGAGCAAAGCTTTTGGTTTAGAAATAGCTTGTACGGTCAAATTGATCGTACATGTGTCTATGCTTAGATTTTTAATGATTACGGGATCGACTTGCATCTGGGCATTCTTCATAGCCAGGTCAAGTTGATATTGCAGTTCTTCACGCACCATCACATGAATATTCCAGTTGGCTTTTCCTGCCGCGGGTTCTAAATATTTTCCAGTGCGGCCATTAATATAAATAATGTCACCTGCCGCATTAACCAAAACCGCTGCTGGAGAAAAGTGCTGTAGGAGAAGTTGATCTGCCTGCATTTGTAGATTAGTAATCGTTGTAGTCATCTTACTGGTTCTCTCAGGTTCACTTTCTACCAAAGATATAATCGGAAATATCCTGGGTAAAAAGTCGACTTCCGTCTGCGGTGCAGGGCCATCAATGCGGGTGTATATGCGTGTATTTTCTTTGAGCTCTGAGAACAACGAAGTGTAATGACCAATGGTTTCAGCACTTCCCAAAATTAACATACCTTGAGAAGTTAATGAGTAGTGGAACAAGGGGATTAACTTTTTTTGTAATTCCGGTCCCAAATAAATCAGCAGATTACGACAGGTAACAATATCTAACTTAGTGAACGGTGGATCCATGATGATATTTTGTGGCGCAAAAATGACCATGTCTCGAATGCGCTTATTGATGCGATAACCACTTCCATCTTTAATGAAGTATCGATTCAATTGCTCTGGCGAGACATCAGCCTCAATACTTGCTGGGTAATAACCTTTTCGTGCAACATTGATGGCATCCTCACCAAGATCAGTTGCAAATACCTGTAGTGTGAAATGCCCTTTTGGCTTAACGTCATCCAATACATCCATAATCGTCATCGCAAGCGAGTAAGCCTCCTCGCCGGTAGAACAAGCCGTTACCCATGCTCGAAGTTGTTTACCTTGTGGATAATGGGCTAACAGTGCAGGAAGTGAGACGCGCTTAAGCTGCGCCCACACTTTTTGGTCTCGAAAAAAATGAGTAACGCCTATCAATATTTCTTTGAACAGCAGGTCTTGCTCTTGCGGATTATCACGCAAATAGTGCGCGTAAAGTTCAATGTTTTTAAGCTGATGCAAATCCATACGTCTTTCTATACGACGATAGATAGTATTTTTCTTGTACAGTGAAAAGTCATTACCACTGCGTCCACGTAAGATAATAATGATCCGCTCAAGCGCGCTTGTTGACATGAGCTCCGCACTCGACTCAAAATCGTTTGGCACACCGCGAGGGCTATGTTTGAGAAAAGCGATAATCTGTTCTGGTAAAGCTTCAGCAGGAGCAACGATGTCAGCCAGTCCAGTATTAATCGCGCTATAAGGCATTGAATCAAATTTGGCAAACTCAGGTGACTGCACCACAGACACCCCAGCATTTTCTTTAATGGCGCGTAAACCTAGGGTGCCATCAGACCCCATACCAGACAAAATAACCCCTACAGCCCGCTCATTCTGATCATTAGCCAAGGCCCGAAAAAAGAAATCAATCGGTAAACGCAATCCGCGACTGGCGGTTGGATCAAGTAGAAATAGCGATCCGTGAAGCATAGATAAATCTTTATTAGGTGGTATCACATATACACAGTTCGGCTTAACTTCCATCCCATTGCTGGCTTGGGTGACTTTCATTAAGGTCGTGCGTTGCAAAAGCTCAGGCATAATGCTTTTGCGAGTTGGGTCAAGGTGTTGAATAACAACAAATGCAATACTGCTGGGAGTTAATACATGGGAAAAAAAATCTGCCAATGCTTCCAAGCCACCAGCTGAAGCACCAATACCCACAATGATAGGTGTATTCACCACAGCCAACCTACTGTAATCCTTAAGTGGCTTAGTCAATGTTTTACTTTGGTTTTTCATTGGGTGAGCTTTTTATTATGCATGCATTGATTGTAGACGAATTAATCAGACAAGTATGTCAACTCAATCACTGCGGGACAGTAATTTATCCATTAAACCTACCTTTGGCCTAAATATGAGTGACTTTATTAACGCAGACCTTTGTTTGTTGATAAAAAGCGTCTAAGTTTGTGCGTGAAACGGTGAGGCGGTTTATTTTTAAAAGTGCTTAGCTTGTACTTTTAGCGGTCAAATAAATTGAACACCGTTTTCGATTTTTTTCTTAAGGTTATGAGTACCGAAAACGGATAAAAGCTACAGAGCTAAGTGATTGAGGGCATATCTCTGAGGCGGTCGAAAACAGCAACTATTCCGGAGTCTCCCATTAAATTCATCTCAACATCATAAATACTTATATATTTATTACCCCCTGCCGAAGGCAATTGATTGTATTTAATTGATGCTCTAAACAAGCTTTGAGACATAACACAGAGGTGGCAAAGATGTCTGAGTTTGAGGGCAAACTGTTGGTGTATCCCCCCCATCTCGGTTATATGAACTTAGACATGCACCTGTTTTTGACTATTTGAAGTACTTAGCGCTGATATTCTCATAAATAGAATGAGTGCCAACAATGGCAAAGCACTGCCAATTGCCGCGACGTAAATCCAACCACCATGGGCATACACAACACTGGCCAATATAGAACCAAGGGCGCCACCAATAAAAATACTCGTCATATATAGCGCATTCAAATGACCACGACTGTGTGGATCAAGTGTGTAGACGGCTCGCTGACCTAGCACCATATTCATTTGCACGGCAAAGTCGAGTAATACGCCGGTTAGCGCCAGAAATATCACACCATACGGCAGGTTAAAAAAACCCGGAACAAAACTAATCACGGCTAGCACCATGGCAAACTTTGAGATTTTTCGGTGTGCCCCGCATCCGCCATTCGTCCCGCAATAGGCGCAGCAACAGCACCTATTGCACCAACTAATGCAAACAACGCAATTTGCGTTTGGCTTAACCCGTAGACATATGACAACAGTAATGGCGCAGCGGTCCAAAACAAGCTGAATGATGCAAACATTAACCCTTGATACAAAGCACGCTGGCGTAATAAGGGATAGCGCTTAAATGGCACTACTTAATGGGCGAAGGCATACCATGAGGTGACGAGCGAAGATACTGCGGTGGTGCAGTCACTTGTGCCCCTAATTCAGCGGCCGCATGCCAAACCCAATGTGGGTTGTAAAGGATCCCTCGAGCTAATGCCACGGCATCGGCCTTGCCAGTGGCGATGATCTCATCGGCCGCCTTTGGCTTGTCTATTAGGCCCACCGCAATAACCGGGATATCAACAGCGTGTTTTATGGCATCAGCAAATGGCACCTGAAACTCTGGTGCAACGGGGATCTGTTGTTGAGGACTTAATCCTGCTGTGCTGACATGAATAAACTGACAACCCTTAACGCTAAGGGCTTTGGCTAATATAATACTTTGCTCAAGATCCCAGCCACCATCGACCCAATCGGTAGCTGAAATACGCACTCCAAGCGTGATCTTATCGGATACTGCAGCGCGGATGGCATCAATGATCTCGAGCAATAAACGCATACGGTTCTCAATGCTTCCACCGTATTGGTCATCACGCTGATTCGACAATGGAGATAAAAATTGATGGATTAAATATCCATGGGCAGCATGCACTTCGATGGCATCAATGCCTAATCGCTCCGCACGTTTAGCCGCTGCGGCAAAATCTGCCACAATATGACCAATATCGATAATGCTGGCGGCTTCTGGTCGCGGTCCATCAAGGGTAAACGGTATTGGTGACGGGGCAACGGGTCGCCATCCGTTCGGTTGATCAGCAGCGATAATATTGCCACCATCCCATGGTTTTTGAGTTGATGCCTTACGGCCAGCATGTGACAACTGAATGGCAATGGGCATAGTGGAATAACGGCGAGCAACAGCCAATGATTTAGCAAGTGCTTGCTCTGTTCTATCGTCCCATAATCCCAAATCGGCATAGGTAATACGCCCAGTCGGATTGACCGCCGTGGCTTCAAGAATGAACAATCCTGCACCAGATAATGCAAATCGTCCCCAATGCAAAGTATGCCAATCCGTTGCGGCGCCTTCATCTGCTGAATACTGACACATTGGCGCAATAATGACCCGGTTTTCCAAAGTTAACTGACCCATTTTCAGGGATTCAAACAAATGACTCATAAAAAGGTTTCCTTGTTGATATAAGGTGACACAGGTGACTCATGGATCGGCGTCAGTAGTAAATATATATTCGTGGTAACAATAGATCTAAACGACTTAGGTTTAGTCTTATTTTTCTTCGCTACACCATTAGCCTATTTATCAACAATCAGCTAAATACTGTTAACCTGTTGATAAAATTGTTTCAAGTGGCTTAGGTTGATACGTAAAATTGTGCCATAGCTTAGCTGGTAATAATCACGCTAACGAAGAGATTATGACCCAGAGACGAGAGCTCAAGCGTAGTGATGATTTTAATCGGACATGATAAAGGAATAACTATCACAGCAGAATATCGACTGGACGCAAAACACCATTGCTTATTTTGCAACACTCGCCCGTAGCGTATATCAGTTTATGAACCTGTGAGTTAATCGCTGATTATGTAACTATCTCTCTAATGAAATCGATAAACGCATTAACCCTTTTCGAACCACGATGATTAGGTAAATATAAGGCCGAAATTGCCGCACTCGAACTGTTGGGATTAACTTGATATGACGTCAGTAAACTGATCATTTGGCCACTATTAATGTCTTGTTGAATTAACCAATCTGGTAATAAAGCAATACCATGGCCTGATAACACCACTTCTCTGATCACTTCAACATTATTGGTCTTTAGCTTACCTTTAATAGGGATCCGTTGCTCTTCGTCTTCAGACAAAAACGTCCAGACCAGCTGACTACTAAAGCGCAAACATTGGTGATGTAACAAATCTGTTGGTTGCTGTGGCAGGCCATATTGTTTTATATACTCTGGACTGGCAACCACTAGCCGTCGAAACTGACCTAGGGGTCGACTGATTAACTCTTCGGTCGGTGCAGCAGAGCCCAACCTGATGGAGAGATCGATGCGCTGGGTAAATAAATCAGTAATGTCATCACTGAGCTGCAAATCCAAATCTAATTTGGGGTATTGATGCAAAAAAACGGCCAATGTGTGGTGCAATAACAAAACCGCCAAATGTTGTTGGCACTGTCACGCGCAGTGGACCTGATGCCTCATCTTGGCTGTCTTTTATTTGTTCATCGGCATCTAACACGCTGTCGAGAATTTTCCTCGCACTCATGTAATAAGCCATGCCCGCATCAGACACAGTAATTTGACGAGTTGAACGGTTTAACAGCACGGTACCGAGCTCAGATTCAAGCGAATCGACCATGCGGGTTACCGATGACGTAGCCACCGAAAGATTGCGTGCCGCCGATGAAAATCCCTTCGCATCAACTGTCTCAACAAACATTTTCAACGCCAGTAATTTATCCATCTAAGATCGTACTACCTCATTGTGGTTTCTAACTTATTCAACGCGACTTAGGTTATCACCACGATAAAAATAGCCGTTACACGCTATTTTGCAGTGTAGCCTACTGCTCTATTGTATTCAGTACAATTGATAATTTTACGGTTTTTTTACGCGATATACTGCTTGTCATTTGATATTGTTACTTCACTGAATTTTAAGTGATAAACAGCATTATGTGGGCAAATTTAATTTCAACTCGCTATATTTTTAGTTTTGTAGTGCTATTTTTGGTATTAACAAGTGCCTGGATTATCGATTATGTATGGGGTTCACCAGCTGTAATATTATTGCTATTACAATTGGCCATCGTGGTTATCGCGTTGCAATGTAGCATCAAGCTTGCCTATTTTTCTGCCATCATTGAAGCATTAAGCTTCAATTTTTTGTTCACCACGCCGCGTTATTCACTACAAATGTTCAACATTAACGACATCATGAATTTACTGGTGTTTATTTTTGTGGCATTTGCTACCAGCAAACTGGCGCAACATTACCGTCGTCAACAGCATGAATTAAAGCAGGCGCAACTTAGAAATAGTATCTTGTTGTCTGTGTCTCACGATCTGAGAACGCCACTGGCGACCATTATTGGCACATTAACGACACTCAAAGAATACATGGCTAAACTTAGCGAGTTTGAAAAGCAGGAGTTGCTCGATAGTGCAACAGCTGAAAGTCATCGATTACATCAATACATTGAAAACTTACTGCAAGCAACCAGGATGCAGCATGGAACATTAACGTTTAAAAAACTGCCTGTGTCTATTGTTAGTGTGATTGATCGTGTTGTTGAACGTTTTAGCGATGGCTCGAACCGAATTGCCTTGAACACGGAAAAGGTTTCGCAGTTATACATTAGTAGCTCATTGATTGAGCAGGCGATATTTAATGTTGTTGATAATGCCCTCCGATATTCCCCGAAAAATAAATCTGTCAGTATCAGCCTTTATTGCGCCCAAGATTATGTTCATATTGATGTCCAAGATCATGGCCAAGGCATTGATCCCAAATACGCAGACAATATATTTGAGCTTTTTTATTCAAGCCACGATCACCAACCTAGTGACTCTGGCAGTGGATCGGGTATTGGACTTGCCGTTTCAAAAGGCATAATTGCCGCGCATCAAGGCCATATTTCATTCATTCCTGTTGAGCAAGGCTGCTTAATCCGCATTGCGCTCCCCATAAGTAAACCTGAGGCATAAATGACTTATAAAATACTGGTCGTTGATGATGAACCGCAAATACATACCTTTATTCGTATTTCGTTAACGGCTGAAGGTTATTGCTATGTTGGTGCGCAGTCTATTGAAGAAGCTAAAACTATATTCAATCAACAGCGTCCTGAAGTGATTATTTTAGACTTAGGTTTACCTGATGGAGATGGCATAGATTTCCTTAACTATGTTCGCCACAGCAGCAAAACACCTGTGCTTATTTTGACAGCAAGAGATCAGGAAGACGAAAAAATCCGCTTATTAGAGGCAGGAGCAAACGATTATCTGATCAAACCCTTTGGTGTAAGAGAGTTAATCGCACGTATTAAGGTATTAGTGAGAGATTTAGTCATCAATGAGCCTGTCACAGATGTCATCAAACATGGGGCATTAAGCTTACAAAAAAGTACTCATCAGTTCTGGCTTAATGGTAATGAATTAGCGTTAACAAAAAAAGAGTTCGCCTTTATTGAGCTCTTACTGGCTCAGCCGGGAAATCTGGTTAAGCAAGAAGTCCTGCTCAAACGGATTTGGGGACCGAGTCATCAGGAGGACACTCATTATCTGAGAATTATGGTTAGCCAATTACGTAAAAAACTCAATAACACTGCTGAGCAACCATTTATCAAAACCGAAGCCGGATTAGGTTATCGATTAAATATAGTGACGGATCCTGAAGATCAGTGATCGCTCGGAATATAAAGTTATCAATCGGGCTATTTCGTTTTCTTTTTATCAACAAAAATACAGGTCATAAATGGCACATTTTACAGTAATTGGCTTAGGCCGTTTTGGAGTGTCAGCTTCTTTAGAGCTGATCCATTTAGGGCACACGGTAACAGGCGTGGATCTTGACCCTAAAATTGTCGAGAAATACGCAGAAGATCTAACCGAGTCGGTTATATGCGACTCTTCTGATGAAAGCGTTTTGAGGGAGCTTAATCTGTGCACGAGTGAGGCGGTGTTGGTGGCAATTGGAGAGGACATGCAATCAAGTTTGCTCTGTACTCTGGCCCTTAAAAATATTGGTGTTAAAAATATATGGGTAAAAGCCAGTACCAAAGCCCATCATACTATTGTGTCTAAACTCGGGGTACAAAGGATCATTCATCCCGAAGATGAAATGGGCATTCGAGTGGCTCAGTCACTCAATTATCCTATGGTGAATAATTATCTTGCCATTGGTCATGGCATTTATGTTGTGGAGATCCATATAAAACAGATCCTCAACGGTCAGACATTATCGCAAGTATTAGGCGACGTAAAAAACACCATTAAGCCAATAATGGTTAAACGGGAGGAAACTATTTTCTCTCAGCTCGAGCCTTTATTTGTATTACAGGCTAACGACATCTTGCTGCTGTGTGGCACGCGTGCTCAATTAAAATACGTTGCGCCAAGGCTGGTATAACATGATTTTATGGCATCCCTCTATCACGCCTATTGAGCGTAAACCCAAAGCAGGTAAGAAATTATTTGCAGCACCGCCGCTTATCTTATGTGGCAGCTTTGTAGTATTAATCTTGCTAGGGTCAGTGTTATTAAAATTACCGATAGCCACTGATGTCCCAATAAGCTGGCTTCAAAGTATCTTCACTGCCACCTCAGCGGTAACGGTAACAGGATTAGTCGTTGTTGATACCGGCACGGTTTTCACGCCTTTTGGTCAGATTGTTATTGCCATATTAATTCAATGTGGTGGTTTGGGTTTGATGACGTTTGCCATTGTGACCTTAATCGCATTAGGGGGTAAGATTGGCTTTTTACAAAGTACTGTCGCACGAGAAGCATTTAATCAAACCGACTCGTCAACCTTAGTTTCAACAGCGAAATCAGTGATCATTTTTGCGCTCATTGTTGAATGCATTGGTATGCTGATTTTGACCCTGTATTGGCGTAATGAATTAGGTTGGGAAAAAAGCCTATTTCATGGCTTTTTTTATACTATAAGTGCATTTAACAATGCTGGTTTTGCACTCAGTGCGGACAGCTTGATGCCTTACGTTGATGATGTAGTGGTGAATATAACGATTACGTCGCTGTTTGTTATTGGCGGACTAGGATTTTCTGTTTGGATTGATCTTAATCGAAATCGAAAATGGGCGCGTTTAACTGTCTATAGCAGAATGATGATCTTGGGAACCATCTTCATTAATGCAATCGCTGTTATCCTGATTTACCTTATTGAATATGATAACCCAAATACATTAGCGCCACTGAGCGAGTCTGGAAAATGGTTAGCGTCTTGGTTTCAAGCATTAACCCCCAGAACTGCGGGCTTTAATACACTGGCGATTGATCAACTTGAAGATGCAACTACAGCAGTCATGTTGATGTTAATGTTTATCGGTGGCGGCTCGATGAGTACCGCAAGTGGCATAAAAGTGGTGACATTTATGATTTTAATATTAGCCACTTACTCCTATTTTAGACGTGATGAAGCGGTTTACGTGTTTAAACGTGAAATTCCAAAAGAAACCGTCAGCAAAGCGTTTGCGTTAACCATCATGTCTATCGGAGTCAGTTTTTTAGCCATATTTTCTCTGTTACTCAGTGAGAAAGCCCCCATGTTGGATATCATTTTTGAGGCAATCTCAGCCCTAGGTACAGTTGGCTTATCAAGAGGTTTAACTGCCAATCTGTCTAGCTCTGGCGAACTTATCATTATCTTCCTGATGTTTATGGGACGCTTAGGACCATTAACATTGGCCTATTTCCTCGCGAGCCCTCGGATTACTAAGCTGCGTTATCCATCAACCAAACTGGCTATTGGATAACTTATATCAACAAAGATTAGACAACGAATATCACTCATGTACGACTATAATAAACTTGATAAAAATTCAGTTTCATCCACGGTAATAACGCAATAGTTTCATAAATTATCCGAGGACGAATGTCATTTTTTGATAATAAAGTGTGATCATTTTCAAACTCACTTTTGGACAGAAGTGTCTTTAAGATAGGCCTAAGGCCACTAACGCTTAAGATAGCAAGGTTCCACCTTGCATGAGCCAAATTTACTGTCATTCCGGTAGTGTTTTTGAGCCGGAATCCAGCTTTGTTTTTTATACTTTGTACTTACAGGCCTGCGGCCACTAACGTCGTGGCGCTTCGTCCACACCAGACCAAGAGCAAACCAACGGCTGTTCCCTCTTTACTCTTTATAAAAGAATTAGCCCAGCCGCCCCGCAACATTTTCACGATGGACTTAAACATCAGATGTGAAACATCGCCATGGGGATTTATCCAGCTTTTAACTTCATTTGTATGCAGCTTCGGCCCATCTTGTAATAAGGAGTGAAAATGCTAACGCTTCTGATGGGGCGTCCCTCCCCCTCGAAAGCTACCGACCATCCATGGCCAGCTCACGCATTCTTTTATAAAAAAGTCTTCAACGGCCTCAAATTCAGAGTTGAATTTATTCATTTACAGGCACTAACTCATTTTTGAACATTTCTATGTTACAAATATCGAACAAAGTTTGGTTTTCAGATAACTTCTAATGCCCCAATTACCTACAAATAGCAAGCCAGATTTGCTGAACCACTACAACCTTTGCTAATGGTTCATTTAGCTAGGAAAGCTTTGAAAAGAAAACTAATGAATCTGATGAAGATTGGTCCGATATTCTGGCTTTGTTCGCGGCCCTTCATGACGACAGTGCCACGAGCGATTCACAAAGCTGGAGTGCTAATCTTGAAGCAGTATTTCATGTTACGGCCAAACACAGCATTTAAGATCAGTATCAGAGTAAGTTACATTATTCCACGAATGAAAGTGCTATAACTTCTTTGATCTATTCATACTCACGAATCTGCATTTCAAGCTGCTATATCAACCATTCGGCATATAGATGCTTGTAAAAATTAGCATATTTTATATAGTGTTCATCGCTTAGGAAGTCATTTATTAAAGCAAAGACCAATAATCTTGAGTTTTTCTGAAAAGATAAACCGCTACGGCAGGAAGCGATACATGCAGGTAAGCAAGAAGCACGCAATGCTAATCAGTTTTTTTCTGGCATTTTTATATGTATTACCCGCAACCAACGAGTGGCTAAAAATGGGCCGCCCGAATGAGCTCTTGTTTATCTATAGTGCACCAATTTGGCTTGCATTTTTCTATATTGGTCCCTTTTGGCTATATTATTTTTTACAAAAACTCCCCCTAGTTAACCAAAGGCACATTGCATTTAGGGCATTACTTTTTTGTCTACTTATGTGGTGTGGCACCAATATTGTTAACGAGCTTCATCTTTTATCATTTGCCCAATTTACCTTCCCGTTTTTTGAACGAGTTTATTCTGCATTACTGTGGGGAATTTTCTTGTTTACGCTATGGGAAACATATAGCCTCAGTTTACGGTATTCCCATGAAAAGGATTTACGAGAGCAAGCACAACTACAGCATTTAACTAACCAGTTAAATCCACATTTTCTATTTAACTCGTTAAACACTATTTCAGCATTAATGGCGACCGACACGCAAAAAGCCGATGAAATACTACACAGTTTTTCAGATATTCTTAGGGCAAGTTTGGATCTTAAGGTGCCATTAATCCCACTTGTGCAGGAAGTTGAGACCTGTAAAAAATATCTGTCACTGGAACAAGCTCGTTTTGGTGACAAAATAAGAATTGATTGGCAGATATCACCATCATTAAGCGCGATGAATATCCCGCCATTACTGCTTCAGTCTATTTTGGAAAATGCCATTAAGCACAATAAAGGCAATATTTTGGAAATCAGCGTCAAGATTATTCCAAGACCAAGTGGCTGTGAGATAACCATAAAAGACAACGGTAAAGGTTTTCCCCAAAAAGTACTTGATGGGAAGCGAAGTGGTCATGGATTAACCTTGATTGAAAAGCGCTTGGCGCTTCACCAATTAGGCGAATTAACGATTAAAAACCAGGATGGTGCAAGTTACTGCATCGCATTGGAGGCAACATGCTAACCGTATTTATTGTTGAAGATGAGTTTCATGCCCGAGAAAAATTAAAGCTGCAGTTATCACAATTACCCAATATCAATGTGGTGGGGGAAGCAGAAAACTTAACTGATGCCATTGTTCGTATTAATCAGCTAGCCCCTAATTTAGTCTTTCTAGATATTGAACTGGGTAAACACAATGGATTTACCTTATTTGACAACTTAAACGTCAACACAAATATTATATTTACTACGGCATACAGTGAATATGCGCTTAAAGCCTTCGACAATGGGGCGATCGATTATTTACTTAAGCCATTTAACTTGGCGAGATTAACACAAGCATTGTCGCGTATCGCTGATAAAACGGAGCAATCGAAGCCAGTTAAAATGAAGATAGGCGCCAAATCAGGTAATAAAACCACCATTATTGATCAAGATGATATTGCTTTTTTTCAAACCAATATCAACATGACACTCGCCCAAATTGCCGACCGAAGTTATGTCGTAGATAAAACGCTGGAGCAACTTGACCTTGAACTCTGTGGCCGATTTTTACGCGTACACAGAAACGCTATCATTAACACCGACAAAGTTGATAATTTTGTTCGATTATCAAATGGTAACTATCAAATTCATTTTATTGGCTGCGATACCTGCGTAATGACCAGTCGAAGTGGCACACACAAAGTGAAACAATATTTCAACCTAACCTAGCCATATATCAGATGCAGCAGATTTAGCTGCCACAGCCTTAAGTTTACCCCTCCAACAAAAGGAAAATGCCATGGAATTAATATGGAAGCTTGTGCTCGCGTTAATTTTGCTGCTCAACTATTTAGGACTCGGTTCAGATGCTAGCGCTGCAGAGCGTTGGTTCTTAAATGCCTCTGTGCTTGACCCTGATTCTAAAGGCGTCACGTTAAAGAATGTGTTAATCCGTGGTAATGAGATTATTCAAGTAACTGAGGCAATCCCTGTAAAAGATGGCATCGCCCAAGAAGACTTGGCCGGCGATCTTATGTTGCCCGGCATGATAGACATGCACACCCATGCTTGGGGAAATGGCTCACTTACCTATAATGAGGGTTTCCAATACATAGGTATTAGAGGCACTTTAAACGCAATGCTTTACGCTGGAGTGCACGGTGCGCTCGATTTATTCGGCAAGGAAGATCAGCTGCTTGATTACCGCGACAACCAATACCCAAGCATGAGGGATGAAGCACAGCTGTTCGCCGCAGGCCCTTGTTTCACAGTAACAAAAGGCCACTGCTCTGAAATGGGCATAAAAACCCGCATTATAGATTCGCCCGAGCAAGTCGTGCCTGAAGTACAAGAGCTTGCAGCCAAGCGCCCGAATGTACTCAAAGTAGTCTTAGAGCAGGATCATCCTAGAAAACCCACTGTATCTAAAGAAACTCTGCAAGTATTTCTGGCCGAAGCCAAGAAACTCAATATCCCCTCAGTGGTTCATGTGGGAAGTTGGGAGGATGTGCGAACCGCGAGTGAACTTGGGGCAAATTCCATTACCCACTTACCCTTTACGCCTATGCCAGAGGATATTCCTGCGTTGCTAAAGGCCAACAACACCGCAATTATTACCACAGTCGGCGTGATCCTTGAAACTCAGCGATTATTCAAAGAAGTCCCCAAGAGTCATACCGATAAGTTAACCCGAACCTTGGTTAACCCCGCCATACTTGAGCAGTTTCCCGTTGAGAAAAAGAGTAAAGGTCAAGTTGACTGGCTAAAGTCCGAAAAGTGGTTGCATGCCAAGGTTAATGCCACAGATTCGCTCGCTAAACTTGTCGCTCAAGGAGTCACCATCATTGCCGGCTCAGATAGCGCTAACTTAACTATGTATCAGGGGGTTGGTCTGCACACTGAACTATTTCATTTACAGCAATTAGGCATGTCAGCCAAAGATATTTTACTCTCGGTAACGCATGAGGCTTATCAGTTTTTGGGACTTAACTGGGGAATTAAACCTGGCGCCAAGGCAAACTTCATCATTTTGCCCATTGAAGTCACCGAGGATATAACCAAAACGGTTGAATTTAAGCGTATATATTTAGAAGGCCGTATTGTAGATAGAGAAAAACTACTCACCTACGCCACCCCCAATTGGTGGCAATACGGTAAGTTGATTATGGGTGTTGAAGATTAATTCTTAAACATCATCCAGAATTAACTGCATGTAGCCGCTTTAGATATAGGCTAGGAAATCCCAGATAATCCTTTTTAAATTTCAAAAGAGTAGACACGCATGGTGCTATCTGATCTAATCAATGTCGCCAAAAACCTATTAAATCTAACACCATGCGTGATATCCATATCACTACACTATTTGCTTAAAAACAATGCACAAAAATTCATCAAAAACGCCTTAATTCTCTGTTGGTTGCCACTGAGTCACTACTCGATGGAAATCAATTGTCACTCACTCAGCTTGGTCGCAATATTACAGGCTCTTTGGCGGCTAAACATAACATTAAACGTATCGAGCGACTCTTAGGTAATCATCAATTAGCCCAAGATAAAATAACCATCTATCAATGGCATGCTCGATATTTGTGTGGTTCAAATCCTATGCGTATTATCTTGGTCGATTGCTCTGATGTCCGTGAACAGCTCCGAATAATAACGCTACGTGCATCCATCAGTGTTCAAGGTCGCTCTGTGACTGTATATGAACGCACTTTTTTATTTGAAGACTACAACGCACCTCACAGCCATAATGCGTTTCTCGCTGAACTCGCCAATGTTCTACCTCAAGGCTGTTGTCCGTTCATCCCGACCGATGCAGGTTATCGTAATACCTGGTTCAGAGAAGTCTAACGTTATGGTTGGTTTTGGCTTGGTAGAGTACGTGGCGATGTAAGCTTTATGCATCATGGAAAAGCGACCTGATTCTCGAATAAATCGCTCTACCCGAAAGCAAACTCAACCGCTAAATACATAGGTAATGTCCAGCTTGCACATAAATCAACGCTAAGCTGCTATTGACACCTATTTAAGGTAAGCCCAAATTACGTAAAGATAAGCGCTCTTCAAAAGCGGGCCGAAGCTGCATACACTTGAAGTTAAAAGCTGGATCAATCCCATGGCGACCTTTTCGCAGCTGTTGTTTTGTAAATAGCGAAAATGTTGTGGGGCGGCTGGTCTAATTCTTTTAAAAAGAGTATGAGGGAATAGCCGTTGATTTCCTCTTGATATGGTGTGAGCGAAGCACCACGACGTTAGTGGCCGCAGGTCATAGCCTAACCAACTTAAGGGCAAAACCAAGTTAGCTGTTAACTTAACATTCGTATTAAATGAAGCTAAATCGAAGAGAGAGAATGAACCAGTGTAGATGCTGAGGGTATCGAAAACAGGGACGTTTTCGTTAAGCGGCCATGGATGGCGTAAAGCGTCCCGAAGCAGTATCTGCACATAAGCCCACTGCAGGTGATTGACTGTAATGAAGGTACAAGCTTCAAACCCATTTAACCAATACCCATTCAGCTAAATACGACTCAACCAAACATAAAAAATGCCAGTTTAGCGGCAATACTGTAATGGCTATTTGCTAATGGCCAGGAAATACATGCCCATGCATAATGACATCAGCGTAACTAAATACGGTGTATGATTAAACTTTAGCAATAAAACATAAATGCAGCCATCAGGCTGCATTTTTATTTTGTACTAACGCTAAGCAATTGAGATAAATAGCGTGGATTAATCGAGGTTAATTAGCCTAAATCCATCATCATGCTTCGGCTTTTAACCAAAGCTTGAAAGGCTTGCAATTGCTTTTTAGGTAATACTTTGGCTTCTGCGATATTGGCTTTCATCGCGTCAACAGGGCGACCATTTACAATAAATTCATAATGTAAGTGAGGGCCTGTTGAAGCACCGGTATTACCCGATAGGGCAATCACTTGACCACGAGTCACTCGTTGTCCTTTTTTAACCAAAAACTTCGACAAATGTAAGTAGCGAGTGCTGACTTTATTATCGTGTTGAATCACAACATAGTTACCCGCAAAAGGATGCTTAGTCACCAAGGTCACCACACCATCACCGGGAGCCACTACAGGAGTGCCAATTGGAGTCGCAAAGTCGGTACCATTATGAGGACGCACGCGGCCTGTAATAGGATGTTTGCGATTAGGGTTAAAGCGAGAACTCAAACGGTATTGTCTATTAAGCGGTACACGTTGAAAAGCTGGGGTTAAACTTTGGCCTTGGATGTCGTAATAGTTGCCATCAGTGTTTTGAAATGCGGTTATGTCGCGACGACTGGTATTAATCCTAATACCTTCAATTGTTGTCATCCCAGTTAGTTCACCTTCAACGAACTGATCATTTACCAAAACCGAAAAGGTGTCACCTGCATGTAACTCGCGTGAAAAGTTTAATTTCGACTTTAGTAATGACTCGACTTTTTGAATTTCAGCAGCACTTAAACCGGCTTTTTTAGCTGACACATAAAAAGAACCATTTATTTCGCCGCCGACGATACGATTTTGCCAAATACCATCAATATTAATGTCATTTACAGCGTAAGTTCCGTCTTCAAAACGAGTGAAAACCACTTGATGAGCAGGATTAAAATATAACTCTAACTTATCAAGTTCGCCGTTCGCGTTATCCCAGAACTGGATACGGTTACCGGGTAACAAAGTATCTAACGCTAACACTTCTAAATCAGCCTCAAGGACTTTGTACATGGTTCGTTGGTCGATACCAGCTAACTCAAATAACTGACTTAAAGTATCACCACTTTGGATCACGCGGTCTAAAATTGGCGATGTCGGCTTAACAATTTTCAAGGTACTGTCTTGCTGAGCGATATGTGGCAATAGTGAATCGATATCAATAGCCACGGGAATTCGTTGGGATGAAAACTCTTGTTGTGTTGGCCATAATAAGGCGGCACCGACAACAAACACGCTTGCTAGCAAGAATTTCTTGTGCAAGTTTGGTAAGTTCAATTGACTTACCGATGGCCGTTGGAAGGCCATTATTTTACTCATTAGCAATGTTTAATCCACCCTAAAAGATGACGTTTTATATTTATTGTTTTTTCTTTTACTGCAAACTGTTATTGCGATACTGAGAATAAAATGAGCTAACACGTTACGTTTAGGTCATTTTTGTCATCAATATGGCCTAATATTTGATACTTCGCAGTCCGGTAAAAACAGCTTAAAACGCGGGCTTCTGTACTCAAATTGCATTTCAACGCTCTTTTATATCAAAAAAAAATCATATTACAAATATAAAATGTTATTTAATTAATATTAATTTTGAACTCAATGGCAGTCATTACGGGAGTTTGAGGTAGATCAACTGCCGTTAATCGCAAATTCATGCTGTAATTTACTTATACCAAGACCATTCATTTTATTCACTTTTATCTGCACGTCGATCCGCTCTTTCATCGCTTCGATATGGCTAATCACGCCTATCATTTTGCCCGATGCATTTAAATTATCTAATGCATCGAGTGCGGTATCTAGAGTTTGGCTGTCTAAGGTACCAAAGCCTTCATCTAAAAACAGTGAGTCAATGCTCGTTTTATGACTTACCAAGTCAGATAGCGCTAACGCAAGCGCTAGGCTAACCAAAAAGCTTTCACCGCCGGACAAGGTTCGGGTATCGCGAACTGCATCACCTTGCCAGGTATCGAGCACTTGTAACTCTAATGCATCCGACTCTTTGCGCTCTAATAAGTAACGGCCCTGGAGACGTTCAAGCTGTCGATTAGCTAACGCTACTAAATGATCTAAAGTAAGCCCTTGAGCAAATTTGCGGAACTTATCGCCTTTTTGTGAGCCGATGAGAGCATGCAAGTAGGCAAGATCGTCATAAACTTGCAGTGATTGTGCCTGCTGTTTTAACAGTTGCTGCTGCCCTTCTCGCCTATTGGCATCAAGTTCGAGCTCGTGCGTTTAAGCGCCACAAAGTTTGGGTTAATTGTTGATGCTCTGAATCGAGCGTCTGATGCTGCTGTAATATTTCACCTTGTTGGGCTAAATCATAACGATGTTGTTGCCCAAGCTGCATCAACTCAGTTTGGCGCGCAACGGCCTGCTCAACCAAGGTTTTGGCTTTAACAATTTCATTGTCTAATTGCTGTTTAAGTTGTTGCAATCGATAACGTTCATCCGCGCTAAGTAACGCTTGCTCAAAAGCCTGTTGATCATCAAATGGACTAGCTTGTAAGGCACTCATCCATTGGCGGTGTAATTGCTGCCATTCTTGATTAACTTGTGTTGTCTGAGTTTGGGTAGCACTTTGCTGCGCACTTAAGCTAGCAAGATGTTTATCCGCTGCTTGTAATTGCTGCTGTACTGTCGCTAATTGTTGCTGAGCTTGCTCTAATGCTGTTTGGCTTAGCTGTTTTTCATCCTCAATCACTTTATCTGCAAAAATAAGCTTACGTTGTGCCTGTGTAGGTTGCTGAGCTGCTGTTGTGCAGTATCGAATTGCTCTGTCACTGCACTTAACCTTGCACCCAAATCGTCCGCTTGCAGATTATTGGCCATGAGCTTTTCAGCTGTAATACTCAATTGCTGCTGATTATCATTTGCCTGCTGCTGCGCTTGAGTCCAAAGCTCGAGTTGCTGTTGTAACTGGTTTAGCCAATCCACGGCATCGGCTATTGTCGGCGCCGTTAACCCTGTGGCGATAATCTGTTTTTCAAGCCCGCTGAGTAATGACGTTTGCTGCGCAGTCACCGTCTCCACTTGCTGCTGATGACTGAGTAAACCTTGCTGCAAGTTATCAAGCTGTTGTTGAAACAGCGCTTGCTGATTAATCAACTCAGCAAGCGCTTGTTGAGCTTGCACCACATACTGCTGATGCTTATGTAAGGTTTTTTGACATTGGCTAAGCTGAGAGATTGTGAGCGCTAATTGCTGTTGCTTGGTTTCAGTTTGGTCGATGTAATCGCTTAAAGCGGACTGCTGCTGCAAATCCAATTCAAGAGATATTGATAAAGCCTCTGTTTGCTGCTGCCACTGATGAACTATGGTTTGGATGTCTGCTTGAGTTTGAGTTAACTGTTGTTGCGTATTGTCATAATTAATTTGCAGCGCCGTTTGTTGATGTTTAAGTTGCTCACCTTGTTGTTTAATCGCGTCAAGCTCAGCCTGCAACTGTTGTGCTCTTTGTTCTGTCGCTGACACATTGAGTGTTTGGTAGCGCTCAACTAAGGGATGCTCGGTTGAACCGCATAAAGCACAAGGCTCACCGGCTTTAAGTTTGGCACGCTCTATGGTTAAACTGGCAATTTGCTGTTCTTGGTGCAATAACATTTGCACATCTTTAACTTGCTGATTTTTATCACTCCACTGGCTTCTTACCCCAGAAAGAGACTGTACCAGAGCTTGCAACTCAGTCTCAAATTGCACCGAATCAGCAGTTAACTGCTGGCATTGCTGTTGCTGGCGGATAAATTGGCTCAACAACTGGGTTAATTGATAACGTCCCGCTTGCTGCTCAATCAGTTGCTGATAATCAGCATTAATTTGTGCTTCATCTTGGCCGGCCAATAATGCTGCTAATGCTTTTTGGCTGTCTTCTTGCTGTGATCTTGCTTGAGCAAGCTCAGTTTGAGCTTGTTGTATTTGTGGCGCGAACGCCCCTAGCTTCACCTGATTGTGCTTAATCGCATCTTGTTGCTGCGTACATAGGCTATTAATCTGGCTCAGCTGCTCGCTAAGTTGCACAACTTGTGTGTACTGGTTTTGCCAAGCGGCAAACTTTTTAGCCACTTCCTGGCCTTGTGGCAAACTCTCGAGCTGTTGCTGAATGTGTTGCTTTGCGGCGGTCAGTGTCTTTTGCTGCACTAATAAATCTTGTTGTTGCTCGCGCGTCTTTTGTTGCTGCTCATGGGTTTGTTGATGAGTTAATTTAATGTGGTTTAATTGATAATTGTGTTGATGGATCTGCTGATCCAACGGCAACACTTGCTCATCAATTAATGCCAGTAAAACGTTATGTGCCTGATTAACATTTTCAAGCTGTAGTAGGCTTTGAGTCTGCTTATGTTTATGCTCTTGCAGTAGCGTTTCAGCTTGCTCGGTTTGTTGACTTAATTCACTCAACTGCGCCGTTAATAGTTGCGCTTTTTCGTGAGCTTTCTGCTGTTGTTCAAATAATGGCAAAATCTGCTGCGCAGGTTCACTGCGCTGTAATTGCATTAACGCGTCACTGTGTTGTTGCTGATGTATTAGCGCCTGTTGCTGCTCAGCCTCAAGCTTAGCTAATGACTGCTGGGCTTGCTCAGAACTATTGGCCCAGGTAATAAACTGACTTAATTGAGTCAGCTGTAATTGTTGCTGCTGCAAGGTTTGGCTATATTGTTCAATCTGGTCTTTGTGTTGCTGTATTTGCTGTTGATCAAACAACTCGACACTGCCAAGTTTTGCCTCGAGCAATTTCAAATTGGTTTTGGCTTCGCTAAAATGCTGGTGAACTCGTTCTGAGATCAGTCCATAAATTTCGGTGCCGGTGAGCTCTTCTAACAATTCAGCACGATCATTGGCATCGGCATTCAAAAAAGACGCAAACTGCCCTTGAGACAACATCATTGATTTGGTAAAACGAGCAAAGTCGAGCCCAGTAATTTGTTCAATTAATTCTGTTTTACGCTTTATTTGGCTGGCAAGAATTTTACCGTCACTTAGCTGTGCCAGCTCCACTTGTGCATCTTGCAGATTACCATCGGCTTTATCACGCGAGCGCCTTTGACTCCAAAAAGCACGATAAGCAACGCCTTTAACTTCAAACTCAACTTCGGCTAAACATTCAGCGGTGCCGCGAGTCATTAACTCATTAGTGGTTTTAGAGATATTATTTAACCGTGGCGTGCGATGGTAAAGCGCTAGGCAAATAGCATCCAGTATGGTGGTTTTACCCGAACCTGTGGGCCCAGTAATGGCAAATAAACCGTTTTCAGCAAAAGGTGATTGGGTAAAGTCGATTTTCCACTCATTTTTAAGCGAGTTAATATTTTTAAAACGAAGGCTTAAAATTTTCATGACTGTTCACCGTCTGTCGCACTTTGTGTAACAACCTCAGTGTTAACCTGATGAGACATAGTCTCTTGCAACACATGACTTGCAGCGGTTTCTTGAGTATGTCGTTCAGACTCAACCTCAGCAACCACTTGGCTAAAGCGCTGCTTAATGCGACCTAACTGCGCCTGCTGCAACTCACTATCAAATGTTTCTTGGGCTAAACGTCGAGCAAAGACCTCATCAACACTTAACTCTGATAAGGTTTCATTATCTAACTGTTTAATATGTTGTTGACGTTGGCTACGGGCACGTTTTAATTGCAATACCTCAACCGCTTGACCTTGAGTCATGTCGGCGATACGCGATTGCAGATCTGAGAGGTAATCTTGCTGCGAGACTTCAATGCTTAACCAAGTCATGGTTGTGGCATCGGCTTGCACAGCAAATGCACTTATCTGTTGTTCAATACTGTCTAAGTCGCCTTTGAGCACCTGCATCGGCTGAAAAATGGGTACAAGCAACGGCGTAACCTGGCTGAGTGCGGCATGGCTAAACTCAACCAGAAATACCGATTTATTTGGCGTATTGTCGCTTGATAGCTCATCAAAACTGAGTGCAATAGGTGAGCCGCTATAACGAATATGGGCAGATTTCGCCACCACTTGTGGCCGATGAATGTGGCCTAAGGCAATGTAATCTGCTGCCGGAAAAAGTGCCGCGTTAAAAGCATCTAAACTGCCAATATAAATATCACGTACGGATTCAGAAGTACTTGCACCAACAGTGGTTAAATGGCCGGTCGCAATAATAGGCACTGGTGTTGCCAGCCTTGTATTAACAAGCTTTGCTTGCTCAAAACAACTTTGATAGAGCTCACTAATGGCATCACCTAATTTGCGTTGTTTATCGATTGAAGATTCACCAGATTCACTTAACACCACATCTCGTGGACGTAAAAAAGGTAGCGCACATAAAATAGCCCCCACTTCACCCATGCGATTATTTAGGGTAAAGACATGCTCTTCAACACGTTCGAGAGCCCCTGGGATAACCACGGTATTAAGGCAGGCTAACAGATTTTTAGATTCATTTAAGGTTGATACTGAATCGTGATTACCACCCAGTAAAATTAGCTGACAACCTGTTTGTTGAATTTGAACAATGAATTGATTATATAAGGCGCGGGCATAGCTTGGCGGCGTGCCAGTATCGAAAATATCGCCCGCAACAATAAGGGCATCAACTTGATGAAGGTCGATTTGCTCAAGTAACCATGCCATAAAAGCTTGATGCTCGGCTGCGCGGCTTTTGCCATAAAAATATTGACCGAGGTGCCAATCTGATGTGTGAATAATGCGCATAACATCCCTTTTAATCAAAAACGCTTAATAATGGCGTGAGTAAACCCGAATTGCCGCTATTACGATCACATATATTGCGACCACAATAATTTACCGCTCATTCCCAATGACATGATCACCACCAAAGGTTTAATAATTTTAACTCCTTTAGTGACCACAAGGCGTGAACCTAATGTGGCACCAATGGCCTGGCCTACCAGCATAATTAATCCTAATATCACCGCCACTTGACCACCAATTAAGAAGAAAATGAGCGAAGCAATGTTCGTGGCAAAATTGAGCAGTTTTGCATGCGCAGTGGCTTTAGCTAAACCCAAAACCGGCTAATGAGACAAATGCCAAGGCAAAAAAACTCCCAGTACCTGGGCCAAAAAAACCATCATAGAAGCCAACGCCTAATGCAGCAGTAAATGCAAATACACTTGGCGTGAGAATTTGTTGGCGGTCTTGCTCACTGATTTTTTTAGACAATAAAAAATAACAACCAATGGCTAAAATCAAAAAAGGTAACACTACCTCTAACAGTTTCGCGTCGATCATTTGTACTAATATGGTGCCAATTGAGGCACCGATAAAAGCGCAAATCAACGACAGTTTTATACTGCGTAAATCGACCAAGCCTTTACGAACAAAATATAGACTTGCAAAAAAACTCCCACCACAGGCTTGTAATTTATTGGTGCCTAAAGCCGCTGCTGGCGGCAGCCCAGCCCACATCAATGCCGGAATGGTGAGTAACCCCCCCCCCCCACCAGCTATTGCGTCAATAAAACCTGCAATTAAAGCAACAGCAAACAAAATAACGCCGAGTTGGAGCGTGAGTTCAAACATGAAAGTTCTCTATAATGGCAACAAATGTGAAGTCAGTAAGACAATAATAAGGCGTTATTAGACAATCTTTAACGTCAAAATACAAAGCGTTCCGAGTTATTTATTCGATTTAACTTAACTAATCGCTACTCGCATAAATAAATGATTATCAAACAACTCAATGTTTGCATTGATTATCGTTTTAGGACACTGGCACTTTGCGCTTCAGTTGTGCATTGATATAGTAGCCGACCTAATGAACACTAGCTGAAGGCTTTATTATGATTGTTATTACCGGCGCGAGCAGCGGCTTAGGTGCCGCATTGACCCATCTTTACGCTGCAGAAAAACACAGTCTGTTGATCACTGGTCGCAGTGAGCAAAAATTGGCTAATGTCATGGCAGACTTAACCCCACTTGAACAAGCTAATGTAACCGCTCACGCAGCAGACTTATGTGTGGCACAGGATGTTAGTGATTTATTTTCGCGTTTATCGACGCCGCCTAGTCGGGTAATTCATTGTGCAGGTAGTGGTTACTTTGGCCCAATTGAACAACAATCTCCACATGCGATTAATCAACTAATTAACAATAACCTCACCTCAAGCATTCTACTATTACGAGAGCTAGTAAGTCGTTATCGTCATCACAAGGTGACGGTTGTTGTAGTCATGTCGACGGCAGCACAGGCTGGCAAAGCGAATGAGTCAACCTATTGTGCGGTTAAGTGGGCGGTAAAAGGGTTGCTTGAATCCTTGCGACTAGAATTAAAAGACAGTCCCATGAAATTAGTTGCCGTTTATCCCGGAGGCATGGCAACCGACTTTTGGCAAACCAGTGGCAAAGACATCGATACCTCAAGCTTTATGACTGCAGCAGAAGCAGCCACAATGCTTAAGCAAGCTTTAATCGCTACTGAGCATGGTTATGTGTCGGACATTACCCTTAATCGTAGTTAACAAGCCGTTTGTTGATTAAAGAGTTGGCTTTGTTGACCAATACCAGCAATATATCCAACCTGCTGGAGCAAAAACAATGTTTAACACTAAGGCATAAAATCCGACTAGCGGTAAATTAGTGGTTTTACCTTTGGCAAACTTTAAGGTGAAAAACACCACAACCAAGGTTAGAACGAAAATAATTTGGCCAATCAATGTGGCATTTAAATTCATGATTTTACCCTTTAATCATCAAGCCCGTTATGCTGAAATAGCAATATCGTTAACTGATGATACATTTAATATTAGATTATTGATAAGGCCACCACAATGTATAAAAAAGTCGTCGTAATACTGGTGTCGATCAACCTGCTTCTTGGCTTGTCAGCTTGCGCTGAATTAAAACACACTGGCAAAGAAATCGGTCACACCACAAAAAAAGTGACCACAGCAATCGGTCACGGTACGCGCGATGCCGTAAAGGCCATTGGTCACGAAACTAAAGAAGTCATTAATGACATAAAAGAAGATGACTAAATTCCGTCGTATAAACTAAGAAAAAGCCGTTAATGCGGGGCATTAACGGCTTTTTTTGAATTGGACAATTCAATTTTAAATCATGACTAAATGGCGATATTAGTGTTTACAATGCTCACCGTGTACATGGTCATCATCAGCAAATTCATTATCGCCACCTTGATTTTGCATTACGCCCCAACCATCAGAAATACCGTCAAATTCTTGCGCAAAGCTATTTAACTCGGTCTCTTTACCAACCAGTGCCGCGTATTCTGGCACCATTTGCAAGCAAACAATCACTTCCCACTTAGTGTTTTCTTCATCAAAATTTAGCTCAAGCTCGCCTTGCATATCGGTTTGGCTTAATGCCTCTAACGCTGACTCTGCATCACGTTGATCATCAAACACTAAGAAGAAATCGACTTCTATTGACTTAGTAAGATCAATACCGGCATCCGCCATTGCTGCCAACATTTGGCCATTATCATCTTCTGGGAATTGCATTTATCAATCCTTACTCTGCTGGAACAATTTCAATTGTTGTACCATTGAACGATACCATATCGCCAACAACACACTTTTTACGTTTACGCGTATCAACTTCACCATTAACGGTAACCTGACCTTCGGTAATGACATGCTTTGCTTCACCACCACCGTTAACTAAACCAAGTACTTTGAGTACTTTGTACAGTTCTACGAATTCATCACCTTGAAGTAATGCAAACGCTTGAGTTTGAGTCGTCACAATAATCGCCTTTTTATCAAAATATATCGGCTATTATAGCCTATGCCAGTTTAGCAAGCATCAAGCATTTTAAATGGACTACTAAAGGCATATTCAAAGCCTAACTGATGGCTGATTAATTGACCGTCGATAATTTTACTGGGTTGTTCCTGTTGATTAAACTGCGGCGCAATTAATCCCAGATGCTTGGTCGCAGCAACATAAAATTCACCGCGAGTAGGATGCTCATTTGCAGTAAGATTATAAATAGCTGAGGTATCTTTACGTGACAAAATCAAGCTAACGGCAGCAATACAGTCATCTAAATGCACTAAATTTACCGCAACATTGGCACCACTCACATCGGTTTTACCCGCAAAAAAACGTCCAGGATGACGTTTGGGTCCAACTAAGCCTGAAAATCGCACAATACAGCTGTTTTGCATTGCAGAAAATATCGCTTCTGCTTGTAATAAAATATCACTGCTATCATTAAATACCGCCGCATCATGTTCGGTGACGGTTTGATCTAGCGACGGATAAACCCCTGTCGTACTGATAAAAATCACTTTTTGGTATTGGCGTTCACCGATAAAGTTTTTCAATTGAGTTAAATAAGCAAGATAGTCAGTATCACCGCGCCTTAGTCCAGGCGGTATATTAATCACGATCGCATCGGCATCGAATAAAGATGAGTGTTTTGCATCAGCAATAATATGGGCCAAATCGAGTTGAAAAGCCTCGATACCCGCTTGCTGTAACTGAGCTAAATCATCAGGATCACGCTTTGAAGCTTTTACCTTGAAACCTTGTTTAACTAACTGTGTGGCTAGTGGGAAACCAAACCAACCACATCCGATAATGGTAATTGTATTCATGTGTTCTCAGTGTAACTAGGTGATGTATTAGTGATTAAAGTGGTTAAAATAAAAGCTGATTGGGCTGTTGGCTTGTAATGTTTTAATCGCGCCTTCTGATAAGTCTTCTAGCTTAATGACTTCTTTTATTTGCACATCTTCATCAATTAAAAATCGAAAGCTTGGCTCTGAACCGCTGTC
Organism: Shewanella vesiculosa; assembly: GCF_021560015.1. Taxonomy (NCBI): domain Bacteria; kingdom Pseudomonadati; phylum Pseudomonadota; class Gammaproteobacteria; order Alteromonadales; family Shewanellaceae; genus Shewanella; species Shewanella vesiculosa. Next base: position 1,674,671 of record NZ_CP073588.1, read on the forward strand.
ATGGCAGGACCATACATGAGGTTGTTTGACGTCGGTAGTCGTCATCATCACCTTGGCAATATTATCGTCGGTTAAGCGCACTATTGTGCCTGGTGGATAAATACCTAATATTTTAACTAACACCGAAATCAAATTGTTACTGTGCTTACTGCTTTGAGTTTTAAATAATATGGCCAGTGCAATTTGTGGACTCTGATGTTGATGTAAGAGGATTTCATAACTATTGGCCAAAGACACTATTTGGGTTGTCTGTAAAATTTTTGCTTCGGTTAAATGATTAGGAAATCCACTGCCATCAATAAACTCGTGATGATGCAGCACAATATCCAGCATGGCTTCAGGAAACAATCCGGTTCGATTAAGAATGTCATAACCAAAGTTAGGATGCATTTTCAAAAAGTTACTTTCGTGATCGGTTAATTCACCCCGCTTGCGCCTAATGGTTTCAGGCACTTTGAGTTTACCGATATCATGAAACAAACTGCCTAATGCAATGTCACGCACCTCACTTTTAGTCAGTGATAAAGTATGAGCAATCAGCATAGAAATAACCGCCACTGAAATACCGTGCTGTGTGACGCTGATATCGGTTTCACCGCTGCCCACTAAAGTTAAATGAGGGGTTTCGCTTTCATACAAATGATCAACTAAATCTTCGACTAAAGTGGCCGCTTCCCGATAAGCACCTTCAGGATCGCTAACGATTTTGCCAAACACGGTTCGACTATCATTAACTGATTTAAGAAAATGTTGTTGGCTAACGCGCATACTCTTTTTTGCTAATGGCCGATAATCGATTTCTTCATCAACCACTTCTTCAGGTAATTCGATGTCTTCAGGTTCTGCAATTTGCGGCAATAAATCATGACCTTCAATCACATAAACGTATGACAAATCGAGACCTTTTATCATCTCAATTTGGACTTGTTTTTCAAGCTTAACTTTACTGCGGAAAAAAGGATGGCTAGTCCAAGATAAAGGCAGCTTAACGGTTAACCCGAGCACCATTTGCGAAACAGGTATTTTTAGTAATTCTGCTTTAGCCAAAATATCGATCCTTTTCACATTCGCCAAATGATGGCGGTAATGAAAGTGCCATTGTTACACTGACATTTTCACAAATAGAGTTATGTGTATCAAGGTGTTACATCTTTACCTTTGGTGATGATCAAATATAGTGCATTTATGCCTAGGCGTACATTATTTCGTATCTTGTTTACTCTCATCTATTGATGACGTTGCAACTTGCGCCTCGGTCTCATCTTCAGTCCAATCGGCAAAGTAGTAGTATAATCGTTTTGACTTTAATACATAAATCACTGACCAAAAAAGAAAAAGTGCGTCAATCGAATAGCCAATTTTAAACAAAAAGTCATCGTGCATCATCCGCTGGAATAAAAATATGCCATCAAGGATAAGCAATGCCCATAAAAACCAACCACTGTTCTTAAACAGTGGAATGAGTATCGGCCAACTGCGTTTTCGTTCGGCAATAATAAGTCCATAAAGCAACACGGCGCCAACGCCAGCAATTAATGCTAAGACAAAGTCGCTTTTTTCAGGATAAAACAACCGAACTAAACCCGCGCGGTCATTAAACTGAGTGAGTGAGGCGATAAAAATACACCAACCGCGGGCTAAAAAAACTAAGATTAAATACAAAAACAACGGTGGTTTAATATGACCGCGATCATCAAGCCAAGTAATATTACTAAAATTCACAATAGCCTCTTATCGGCTGTCACAAGTATAAATAAAACATCTTTACTAATATCAATATCAGTTCGGTTAGTTTGATCCATTGAGTAAATCCAGCAAACCTTGCTCGTCGATGACCTTAACCCCCAACTCCTGTGCTTTAGCAAGCTTAGAGCCAGCAGCTTCACCAGCAACAACACAATCGGTATTCTTAGACACACTGCCGGCCACTTTTGCACCTAAGGCCTGTAATTGGGCTTTAGCATCATTACGATTAAGTTGAGTCAATGTGCCAGTTAATACCCATGTTTGACCTTTTAGGCTTAATTGTGACTCATCGGCTTGTTCTATAAACGGCCAAGTAATACCGGCAGCAAGCAATTGTTGTATTACTTCGATGTTGTGTGGCTGAGCAAAAAAATTGACGAATGTGCTTTGCAACAATGTCACCAACATCTGCCACCTCAAGTAACTGTTCCACACTGGCACTGCGGATTAGTTCAAAATCAGCGAAGTGTTGTGCCAAATTAGCTGCGGTTGCTTCACCGACTTCTCGAATACCTAGGCTATATAAAAAACGCGCCAAGGTAGTGGTCTTAGCATCTTTAATTGCCGCCACGATATTGGTCGCCGACTTCATTGCCATGCGATCTAACATGGTCACCGCAGAAGCCGTTAGGGTAAATAAATCGGCAGGGGTTTTAACTAATTCTTTATCAATAAGTTGCTCGACAATTTTATCGCCCATACCATCAATATTTAACGCTTTACGCGAGGCAAAATGCTTGATCGCTTCTTTACGTTGCGCTTCACAAAATAGTCCACCACTGCAACGCGCAACGGCTTCGCCCTCTAAACGCTCAACAATACTTTGGCAAACAGGACAATGCAGTGGGAACACAATATCTCGGGCATCATCAGGGCGCTGCTCTGGGACTATCGCAACAATTTGTGGGATAACGTCGCCAGCGCGGCGAATGATCACAGTGTCGCCAATCTTAACCCCAAGGCGAGCGATTTCATCTGCATTATGCAAGGTAGCATTTGATACCGTAACGCCACCAACAAATATCGGTTTTAGACGGGCTACCGGGGTCACGGCGCCAGTTCTGCCGACCTGAAAGTCGACCGACTCAAGCAAGGTCATTTCTTCTTGAGCAGGAAATTTATAGGCTATGGCCCATCGAGGGGCTTTAGCGACAAAACCAAGAGTTTGCTGCTTAGCAATGTCGTTGACCTTGATGACTACGCCATCGATTTCATATTCAAGTGCAGTGCGTCTGGCCATAATGTCAGCATAATAGGCGTACACTTGCTCCAATGACTCAGTCACTTTCACTTCATTGCTAACCGGTATCCCCCATTGTTTTAGTTGTGTTAACTGACCAAAATGAGTGGTTTGCATCGGTTGTGATTCACCTTCAACCACACCGAGTGCATAAGCATAAAACCCTAGTGCGCGTGCAGCGGTAATTTTACTGTCTAACTGGCGTAAACTCCCTGCAGCCGCATTACGCGGATTCACAAACACTTTGTCACCTTTGCTGATTTGACGTTGGTTTAATGCCTCAAACGCCGCTTTAGGCATAAACACTTCGCCACGCACCTCAACAAGATCGGGAAATCCTTCACCACGTAATTTAAGAGGAATGGAACGGATAGTGCGCACATTTTCAGTAATGTCTTCACCGACACTGCCGTCACCCCTTGTTGCTGCTCGCTCAAACAGACCCAAACGATAAGTAATACTCACCGCGAGACCATCGAGTTTGGGTTCGCAGACATAATCAACGCTATCGACTTTATCAGTGATACGCTTGTTAAAGGCAGCAAAGTCGGCTTGCTCAAAGGCATTGTCAAGGCTTAGCATTGGTTTAAGGTGGGTAATTTGAGCAAACTTTTGCAGGGGCCATACCACCGACTCGCTGTGTCGGTGAGTCAACTGACTTAAATTGCGGATACTCTTGCTCTAGCTCAGTTAAGCGCTTAATTAATCTATCGTATTCAGCATCGGGAATTGACGGAGCATCATCAACGTAATAACGAATATTATGCTGATTAATAGTATGAGTGAGTTGATCCATTTCAGTTTGAATAGCGTGCATTGTGGTATCCGTAATACGAGTTGTAACCATGATTTTCTTATAAAAATGAACAGGTATAAAACAATTAAGGCCGCTGCTGCGGCCTTAATAAAAACATCAACCTACGCCGCATTGAGTCGTCGTAAATACTCTTTTTTTGGTCCCATCGGTCCAAGGTTGACGTTGTCCATCTAGTAATTGTGCATTGAGATCGTCGGCAATTTGATAAGCCGAGTTCAACATAATGGTAAAGTTCATCATTGGATCGCCGTATCCAGGTAAGGTCATAAATAACACCACACCTTGAGTCACAAACTGCTCCATTTCATCTGGATCAAACACGCCTGGCTTTAACATGTTGGCAAGTGAAAACAGCACTTTACCTGTACCAGCATTATCGATGTGACGATGAAAAATATCCATGTCTCCAAATTTAAAATTAAGCGACAACAAACTTGGTAATAATTCAGCGCCCTGAATTTGTTCACCTTCTTTTGCCACGATATGCAGTACTAATACATCGGTCGGCTCTAGCGGTTCATCAGCCGGGGCATCAGCTGCCTGAGTTGAATTAGCGTTATTGTCTAACTTAACCTCAGGGTTAATCTCAGCGGCAGGTGTTGGCTCTGCCATTTGCGTTGCTTTATGGGGTTCGGCTTTGGCTGCCAGAGGCTTACCGGTATAGCTTTCTAACTTGGCTGTACTGGTTGAAGGATTAAATATCTTTTTTAGGCGTATTCATTGATACGCTTGGCGTCACAGCAGCTTGAAGATCATCTTCAACAAACAATGTCTGTTGTGTTGGTTGCGCAGTTTTAGCTTCAGCATGGCTAGGCTCAGATGGCTTAATCGCGGGCTGACGGAGCGAGTCTTGCAAGGGTGTGTTGGAAAGCTTTGCATCACTTGAATGAGGCTTTTGGCTTAAATTAGTTTTTAATATCGGCTTAATGACCGTCTCTTCAACCTCGCCAGGTTTACGCACGCGCACCGGGCCAATACCATCGGCGTCAAAACCGTCAGAGTCGATACGTTTAGCTTGTTCTTTATAAAACCCAGCCATAGGACTTTGTTTCATTGACTTAGGTTGTTGCTTACGAATCGACCAAAAACCGTGCACTAACACCGCAATGATTGCGATTGCGCCTAATACGAATAACACCAGTTGTAGATCTTTCATAGATTCCCTGTCTTCCTAATTTATACCGCGTCAGCCATGGCGACTGCGGCTTCAATGTCCACTGCGACTATTCTTGAAACGCCAGGTTCATGCATAGTAACGCCAATAAGTTGATCAGCCATTTCCATTGTTATTTTATTATGACTGATATAAATAAATTGCACACTTTGTGACATTTCTTTCAGTAACCGACAAAAACGTTCGACGTTGGCGTCATCCAAAGGTGCATCAACTTCATCTAGCATACAAAAGGGTGCTGGATTCAGTCTAAAAATGGCAAAGACCAATGATAAAGCGGTTAACGCTTTTTCTCCACCACTAAGTAAATGTATGGTGCTATTCTTCTTACCTGGCGGCTGCGCCATGATGGTAACCCCCGTTTCGAGAAGGTCATCACCCGTTAAGGCCAAGTACGCTTTTCCCCCACCAAAGACTTTAGGAAATAGCAGACCTAAATCATGATTTACCGTTTCAAATGTTGCTTTAAAACGACTGCGGGTTTCTTTATCTATCTTACGGATAGCGTCTTCTAATATCGCTAACCCTTTATTTAAGTCGTCATCCTGACTGTCTAAATACGCTTTTCTCTCTCGTTGCGATTCAAATTCTTCAATGGCTGCAAGGTTGATGGCACCAAGACGTAAAATGTTCTGTTTCACTTTTTCAAGCTGTTGCGACCAAGCGTCAATAGATGCCTGCTCTGGCATGTCGGCAATCACTTGTTGCAGCTGGATTTGCTGTTCTTGTAGTAATTGCAGCTGACCATTGGCCTGCCCTTTTAAACCTTCACGACGTAACTTTAACGCGCTTATCTTTTGAGTCAAGTCCTGTAGCACTACAAGCTGTTGTTTTTGCATCAATACTAAACTGTCTAAGCTTGTTTGCAGCTCTGCTTGTTGAGAACGATTAAGCTGTAATTGCTGCTGCAGAGCTTGCTGCTGCTCGAGTACTTGAGCTAACTGAGTTGAAAGTTGGCTCAAATCATGTTGACCGCGTTGCTGCTGATTGTCGAGTAACATTTGTTGTAACTGAGTCAATTGGTTGATTAATTCAGTCTTTTTTTCATGCTTTTGCTTTAATTTTTGCTCGCTCAATGCTTGTTCAGTGACATGCTGTTGCACTTGTGCTTGCTGGTGCTTAACACGATTGGCAGCATCAGAGCGAATAGCTTTGGTTTCTCGAAGCTTAGCTTGACTTGTTTGCCAAGCTTGTTGGGCCAGTTCGTGTTGATTCATTGCCTGTAACAATGCTTCTTCTTGAATAAGGATCTGCTCTTCAAAAGCATCAACTTGTAAGTGTTTATCGTCTATTTGCTGAGTAAGTTTGCTTATAGTCTGACTATATTGTTGTTGCTTTTGACGTTTATCAGCGACTTGCTGAGTTAAACTCGTGACCAAAGAGTGCAGTTTTGTCTGCTCTATTTGTAACTGATGACAGGCTTGTTGGCATTGATTCAGTTCTAGCTGAGTGGTTGCGGCCCGTTGAGTTAACGATGTCAGTGAGTGCTGAGACGATACCTGCTGTTGCTCAAGTTCTGCTAGTTGCTGACTTAAACTTAAGCGCTCTTGGCTAAGCACAATAGCTGATTGCCCCGACTGAGTATGATTAAGCACAAAACCATGGCCAATCAAAAAACCTTCTTGGGTGGCAATATATTGTTCGGGGGCTAATGTCGGCAATAACACTTTGGCTTCAGCCATACTCGTCGCCCACACCACGTGTTGTAACCAAGGCGCTAAATTCACCGGCGTGGTCAAAGCAGGATAAGCCACGGTTTCTTGCTGTTCAAACCCCACTATTGGGCTGGTTTCATCCACCAAAGACGTTATGTCATCAGCTAAAATAGGTAACTGACTTAACCCTTGTAAGACTTTATCGACCGCTTTTTCCCAGCCGGGCACCACCTCAATCACTTGCCATAATTGTTGACCCTCATCTTGAGTGTGCTCAGCCAATAGCTCGTCAATAAACTGCAAGCGCGAATGATGATGAGTCACCGATTGCTTGAGTTTTTGATAGGTTTCGCTTGCTTCAGTCACAGCTTGCTGCTGTTCAACTAAGGTCAATTTAAGTTGACTGTGTTGCAGCTGTTTATCAGTAAGTTGTTGATCAATTTTGGCTAATTCGGTCTCACTGAGTTGCAATTCTTGATGGTTATTCTGTTGTGCCAAAGCAGCGAATTCGCTTTGAGATTGAGATAAACGCTGCTCGTCTTGCCGAACACTTTGCTGTTGATGACTGAGGGTTGATTGACTCAGTGCCAACTGCATTTTATTGCTCGCCAAGGTTTCGGCATACTGGGTTAGCTGGCGTTGCTGATCATCACAAGCTTCTTCAATAGCAAACACCTGCTCATCGATCTGCTCAAGCGCCTGGTTTGCCTGATCATAAGCGGGTTGATGAGTATTCACTTGTTCAATTAACTGCTGGTGAACGTCAGTCATCCTAACAATATGTTCCTCAGCTTGCTCAACTTGCTGTTGTAACGACTGAATTTGTTGTTGCAGCTGGTTATCTTGTTGCTGTTGATGCGCAAGCTGTTGCTCAAGCTTGGTGGTGGTATTGCCAGCTTGGTAATACTGTTCAACCAGTTTATGTTCGGCATCACTGAGTTCAGCCAATTGCTGTTTCAACTGAATAACACTGGTATCGCCCTGCTGGGCATTCTTGGCTAACGCTTCAGCTCTCAGTTCACCTGCAGCCGTTTCGGTGTCGAGCTTGTCGGTTTGCTGTAATAGTTGTTGATAGCGCATAACGAGGAGCTGGCTATGTAACTGGCGTTCGCTGTGTTTTAATTCGCGATAGCGCAACGCCGCTTTAGCTTGTTGCGATAATTTATCTAACTGAGCGCCGAGCTCAACCCGAATATCATTTAAACGTTCAAGGTTTTCACGGGTATGACGAATCCGATTTTCAGTTTCACGGCGGCGTTCTTTATAACGCGAAATACCGGCGGCTTCTTCAATAAATACTCTCAACTCTTGAGGTTTAGATTCAATTAAACGTGAAATCGTCCCCTGTTCGATAATTGCGTAGCTTCGTGGCCCAAGACCGGTCCCCATAAATAAGTCGGTAATGTCTTTGCGACGACACTTTTGACCATTTAAAAAGTAACTTGATTCACTATCGCGGTTGACTTGGCGCTTAACCGATATTTCTTGATAACTAGCGTACTGACCAGTAAGTCGTCCTTGGGTATTTTCAAATACAAGCTCTACCCCTGCCACCGAAATAGGCTTGCGCGAAGATGAACCGTTAAAAATAACATCGGTCATCGAATCGCCACGTAAATGCTTGGCACTACTTTCCCCCAGCACCCAGCGTACAGCATCAATAACATTGGATTTGCCGCAGCCGTTAGGGCCAATAATGGCCGATAAGGCATTATCAAATGGGATTTTTGTTGGGTCTACAAACGACTTAAATCCAGCAAGTTTTATTTGTTTTAATCTCATGTTGCCAGTTCAGGTACGCATTAAAAGGAAAAAGCAGTTCACTTTAGCAATTGAGCCGCATTTTGTAACGATTTTTATCCTATTGATCCTGTTTATCACTTGTTTTATTGTCTCTGGCTGGTCAAAATCAATGTTATGAGTCATAAAAAAGGCGCGTTAAATGGTAAACAACACTCAGACCGTTAAAAAGAGCGGTGTAAATTATTTTATGCAAGGCTTTCAATTAATTAAACAGCCGGGGTTACGCTCGTTTGTGTTTATCCCGTTAATGATAAATTTACTGCTGTTTGCTGGGGCAATGTATTTTGCCTTGGGCCAATTGACTGAGCTATTCGATTGGATGAATGGCCAACTCCCTGACTACTTAAGTTGGTTACATTTTTTCTTGTGGCCATTAGCCTTGTTAACCATGTTAGTGGTCATGTCATTTATATTCAGCTCAGTGATGAACTGGCTGGCAGCTCCCTTTAATGGCTTATTGGCCGAAAAGGTTGAACAACACTTAACGGGTAAAAATTTAAATACCGGCACATCTGTCGATATGGTGAAAGATTTGCCCCGTGTGTTAGGCCGAGAATGGATCAAACTGAAATACTATTTACCCAGAGCATTATTATTTTTAGTGTTGTTGGGTGCCGGTCATTGGTCAAACAGCCGCACCTATTTTATGGTTTTTATTTACCGCTTGGATGATGGCGATTCAATATTGTGACTATCCTTTTGACAACCACAAAGTAAGTTTTGATGATATGAAGTTTGCCCTTAAGAACACTAAAGGTTCAAGCTACAGTTTCGGGGCATCGGTGACCTTATTTTCGATGATCCCTATTGTTAACTTTATCGTTATGCCTGTAGCCATTTGCGGCGCAACCGCGATGTGGGTAGATAAATATCGTCAAGCTTACAAAAACAATATTATCGCTCCTGATTAATCAGCTGTTATTGGCCTCGATGAATAAATACTAATCTAACAGTCTAATGGCATACCTCTAAAAATGATTTATGAGTAAGTCGCCATTGGAGAATAGATCGACTTGATACTCTCTCAGCCCGATGCTTAGCAGCGGGCTTTTTATTATAGCTACCAGTAAGATTTAACACTTGGTAACAATTTATCGGTAATTTTAACATGGGCAAAACCTCCGCTTTAATAGGTTTTTTGAGATAATGGCGCAAATAACAAAAATATCAAAGAGTACCTGTGACCAACTTGTTAACCTCAGCTAAGAGCCCGCGTCCAATCAACCGTTTACGCCAAATGAATAACCTTGCTTGCGGGTTAATGTTGAGCAGTTTTCTATCCTTCACTGCACTTGCAGGTTCCAGCCAACAATTTCACCTCGACATTCCGACCATCAATGAAGATATAGTACTTGATGGCGACTTTAATGAAGCTGCATGGCAACAAGCCACTGAAGTAATGCTTAATTACGAAACTTCTCCTGGAGAAAACACTGCCGCGCCAGTCAGTACTAAGGTCAAGGTATATGCTTCAAACACCAGCCTATATTTTGCATTTACTGCCCAAGACCCTAATCCCGATAATATTCGAGTCAACTTACGTGACCGCGATAAATCCTGGGGCGATGACATGGTGGGGATTAAACTGGATACCTTCAACAATGCTCGTTTAGCGTATCAATTTTTTATTAATCCTTATGGCGTCCAAAGTGATTCCATTGAAAATGAACTCACAGGCCAAGAAAGTGATGCCTGGGACGGTATTTGGTATAGCGAAGGCAAACTCACCGCGAACGGCTTTCAAGTTGAAGTGCAGCTGCCATTAAGATTATTTAATTTTGATGGTACTAACCCTATCCAAACCTGGGGCATTGAGCTGATCCGCTTTTACCCTCGCAATGAAACCCATCGTTTATCCACCCACCAAATTGACCGCAATGTGTCATGTCAGTTATGCCAATTAGGCACGGCATCTGGCCTAGCAGGTGCCACTCAAGGTAAAGATTTACAGCTCACACCATCGATTGTTGCTAACCAAAGTCAACAAAGAGATGTCACTCAATCCCAACCTTGGAATGATGAAAACAATGTTGATATTGGAGTTGATTTACGTTGGGGAATCACCCCGACTACATTGTTAAATGCCACCCTCAACCCTGACTTTTCTCAAGTAGAAGCCGATGCTGGCCAGCTTGATGTTAACAACACCTTTGCGCTGTTTTTTCCAGAAAAACGAGCCTTTTTTCTCGATAATAAAGATTACTTTGATACTCAACTGGATTTATTGCACACCCGTAATATTAGTTCGCCAGATTATGGCTTAAAACTCACGAGCAAAACCGACGACCATACATTTGCAATACTGGCAGCCAATGATGTCCAAAGTCAGTTTTTAGTGCCCGGTAATTTAAGCTCAGACATTGCGTTTATCGACGAGCCAAGTCATAACGTAGCAACCCGATATCGTTTCGATCCTAGTAAGCAATTTTCAGTCGGTGGTTTAGTGACGTTGAAGCAGGCGAATGAATACCATAACTATGTCGCTAGCGCCGACATCAAGTATCAACCGACAAAGCAAGATACATTGACGGCTCAATATGCCAACTCACAAACCGCCTATCCTGATGCGCTATTTAATCAATTTTGTGGCGGCGATAATTGTAGCCAAAGCCAACTTGATTGTGACCGAGGAGATTGTGCGATAAATGAGCGCGTGCTTCGTACTCGTAAAGACGGTGAATTTAGTGATGCTATGTACAGCATCACTTACAAGCATGAACGCCGTAATTGGTATGCCAACACACAATACCAATCTATTGGCCGCGATTTTAGGGCCGATTTGGGATTCATTGATAAAGTCGATGTGAGCAAGTTTGTTGCTGGCGGCGGCTATATTTGGTACCCAGAAAATAACTTCTTCAGCAAAATAACATTTGGTGGCGACTGGGATATTAGCCATAGCCAAGATAATGAGCGTTTGGAACAAGAAACAGAAATGCTTGTTGAATTCGAAGGTGGTCTACAAAGCTATATCGCCTCAGGTATCGTACAACGTGAACGAGTGGGTCGGCGTCATAATCCAAGCATCATCAACATTGATGGCAATACCACCATGTTTGAAGAAACCTTAGGCTGGTTTTACACTAACTTCACACCCATTGGTTCACTCAAACTCGAGCTGGATGTAAACTATGGCGATGATATTGATTTTGCCAACGATCGTCCGGCAACAATTACCATGTTCAATCCAGGTGTGGAATGGAAACTAACCGAATCTCTTGTGCTGGATATCTCGCATCGTTACCAGGTATTAGACGTTGACGATGGACGTTTATTTACAGCCAATCTCAGTGACATTCGCCTAAATTGGCAGCTGACGCTAAACAGTTTTATCCGCCTTAGCAGTGTGTACACGCGTATAGAGCGCGATGCTGATTTATACCGCTACCAACGCCCTGATTCACTTTATCAAGATATGGGTAATGAATTACTGTATGGCTATAAACTCAACCCACAAAGCGTATTCTATCTCGGTTACTCAGATGCCTTTATTGCTAATGATGACATTAATTCATTAACCCAAGACGAAAAGACCTACTTTATGAAAGTCAGCTACGCTTGGTTACTGTAAGCATTAATCACAAAACCGTGACGGGTAAGCTAATGCGATAGATTTCTGCCATGACGAAATACTCCCAGCACCAAGCAAGTTGCTGTAGACGCAATAAGGCCGTTGATACTGAGTATCAACGGCCTTATTCATTACAGATCTTATCGGCTCAAACGGCTCACTTAGCCATAGAACAAGAGCTACTTTTATTATATTGAATCAATCGGCGCTAGCAAGGTAGGCATCTTAATGACGGCCTATCAGCCAATTAGCACTTTTCAAGTACAATACTACCAATAGAATAACCCGCACCAAATGAGCACAATAAACCTAAGTCACCGGTTTTGAAATCTTGATTAAATTTATGGAAAGCAATAACCGATCCCGCAGAAGCGGTATTGGCATACTCATCGAGTACTATTGGTGCTTTATCTGCTTCAACATTGTCACCAAGAAGCTTTTTCACCACAAATAAATTCATATTAATGTTGGCTTGATGCAACCACAAACGCTTAAATTCTTCAGGCTTTATTTGCTCATCAGTAAATTGGGCATCTAAATGCTGGTAAATCATCGGTAATAATTCTTTAAATACTTTACGACCTTGTTGATGAAACAATTTATCAGCCGTAGTAGCATTTTCAGGATCGCAACGATTTACAAAGCCAAAATTACTGCGAATATTACTAGAGTAATCAGTTAAACAACGCATAGACAATACGCTAAAGGCACGTTTTGAGGTCGATAACTCTTCGCGCTCAACCACAACTGCGGTAGCAACGTCACCGAAAATAAAATGACTGTCACGATCACGAAAATTGATTTGTGGTGAGGTTAATTCAGGATTGATGACCAATACTCTGTTTGCCGTACCGCCACGAATCGCATTAACCGCATTCACAATCGCAAAAGTCGCTGATGAACAAGCCACAAGCATGTCATAAGCAAATCCTTTAGTGCCCATAGCTTGCTGGATCTCAATCGCAATCGCCGGGTAAGCGCGCTGTGTATAAGCACAAGCAACAATCACTAAATCAATGTCTTCAGCCGTTAGGTTTGCTTGCTCTAGGGCTTGTTTGGCTGCGTTAATCCCCATTTCAGCTTGCATAGATAATAATTCAGAAGACTTATCAGCAATTAATGGCATCATGATATCGGTATCGAGAATCCCCTCTTTCACCATCACATAACGGCTTTTTATCCCAGAGGCCTTTTCGATAAACTCACTTGAAGAGTACGCCATTGCAACCGTGGCTCCGGCTTCGATATCTGCTGCATTTTGCTGATTAAATAGGTCTACATAGCTGTTGTAACTGTTAACCAGTTCGTCGTTAGAGACACTGTAAGGTGGTGTGTATAAACCACTGCCTGAAATCACAACTTTATTCATTTTGCTCTACCATTTTTAGTGAATGAGTTAGCGAAAGTTCATCTGCGCCAGAGAGATCGACATCAATTCATCGATCTAATTTATTGAAAGGTTTACTCTCCCTTATCAATAAACCATGCTCGTCAATTGGGTAGCACGACATAGAAACATTTGCTGATTAACGCCATTCTAGTATTTTATGATTTATTCTTGGCATACTAAATTAAATTTATCTGATGGTCAGACCATTGAATGATGATAATTCGCCCCAAAAGCCTAATATAGCAGCATATAGAGGTTTTTTAGAATAAAGGTTTACACCTTAATAACTAAAAGGAATAAAGAAGAACAAATTATCACTTCTAAATCCTGCTAAGCAGATTATGATTAGACAATGCAACCATAGGAGCAAATAATCCATGAGCAAAATTTTCGAAGATAATTCATATACTTTAGGCAACACACCGCTAGTTCGTTTAAACCGCGTCAGCAATGGCAATGTGTTAGCAAAAGTAGAATCACGTAATCCTAGTTTCAGTATCAAATGCCGTATTGGCGCGAACATGATTTGGGATGCTGAAAAAAAAGGTCTACTCACTAAAGATATCGAGTTAATTGAACCTACATCTGGTAACACAGGTATTGCACTTGCTTATGTTGCTGCAGCGCGTGGTTACAAATTAACCTTAACGATGCCAAACACGATGAGCTTAGAACGTCGTAAGCTGCTTAAGGCATTAGGTGCTAACTTAGTGCTAACAGAAGGTGCTAAAGGTATGAAAGGTGCTATTGAGAAGGCTGAAGAAATTCGCCAATCAGCACCAGAAAAATATCTAATACTTGGCCAATTTGATAATCCTGCTAACCCAGCAATTCATGAACAAACCACAGGTCCAGAGATCTGGAATGATACTGATGGTGAAGTTGATGTATTTGTTGCAGGTGTAGGTACTGGCGGTACATTGACCGGTGTCAGTCGCTTCTTAAAAGCGCAAGGTAAAACCATTACCTCTGTTGCTGTTGAGCCTGTTGACTCACCTGTTATTGCTCAAGCTTTAGCTGGACAGCCTATACAGCCCGGTCCACACAAAATTCAAGGTATCGGTGCTGGATTTATTCCTGGTAACTTAGATTTATCTCTTATTGATCGCGTAGAAGCCGTTACAAATGACGAGTCAATCGAAATGGCCCGTCGTTTAATGAAAGAAGAAGGTATCCTTGTAGGTATTTCTTCTGGCGCTGCTGTTGTTGCTGCTAACCGTATTGCAGCATTACCAGAATTTGCCGATAAAATGATTGTGGTTATTCTTCCATCTGCCGCAGAGCGATATTTATCAACAGCATTATTTGCTGGTGAATTTAGTGACAGTGAAAACGTGCAGTAATACCGGTTAGCTTAATTTAATCGTTAAGCGCTAAATTAACCCAAAAATGCCAGCAAATTGCTGGCATTTTTTATCGCAAATAATAATACCCCTCGCCTACTTTTCTGCTCTTGTGAGTTAGATATTACCGAATAAAAATTAACCACTAATCAACAACCGATTAAACAGGAATAACAAATCAAGATAACCGCATAAATACCACTTCAATTATCTTTCCTAGTAAGAAAATAATATCGCACGAGTCACTTAAGTTATTAATAGCGTTATTCATAACTCTATTAATGACTAATACTGCTTAGTCTAAAAAGGATTATTTACCTTATCATTTTCAGCGTCATTAAATAATTTCATCTTTTTTTACACCAACAAAAATTACAACCCTATAACAACCAGTAATTAAAACCCGCTCAACACCTCAATAAATAAACATATATTCAACAATAAACCAAAAACAACGAAACGAATTAGCATCAAAATACTCACAATCAAGTATTTCAGACACTGAATTGCTTATTTTGTGTTAATTAAAGATGTTTAATGTGTTAACGCATATTTAGGTAACGTGCTGATTTATAAGTATTGTATTTTAATCTCATTATGGTTATATCCATATTGGTGTAATTTTGTTTCATTTTTATATTAAAAATGTTTAAAAAAATCATCACATAATAAAAAATAATTCTGGGAGAGATAAATGCAAGTAAATTCACAACTAGCCAATGCGATTCGCGTAGCGCTAATCGGTGGTGCGGCACTGTCTGCTGCAACTACTTTTAATACTTTTGCAGCAGAAGACACTGCTGCTGCACCGGTAGAAAGAATATCTGTAACGGGGTCACGTATTATTCGTGAAGGCGCTGTAGCACCAACACCGGTTACAGTAATTACTGGCGACGAGTTATTATCAACAGGTGTAACTAATATTGGTGAAGCGCTAAACCAATTACCTGCACTCGGTAATACCTACTCGCTAGCCAACTCTGGGCGATTTATTGGTACATCTGGTCTTAACTTGCTCGATTTAAGAAGCATGGGCACCGCCAGAACACTAGTATTAGTCGACGGTAAACGTCATGTATCAAGCTCTGCTGGTACATCCTCTGTTGATGTTAATACTATCCCAAGTGTTTGGATTGAAAGAGTTGAAGTGATTACCGGCGGTGCATCTGCTATTTATGGCGCTGATGCGGTAACTGGTGTAGTTAACTTTATTTTAAAGAAAGACATTAACGGTTTAGATGTATCAGCAACCAAAGGTTGGGCTGATGACAGCGGCCACAATAAGGATCGTTTTTCTTTATCTTATGGAACTGACTTCGCCCAAGGTGATGGTAATGTTGCCTTCGCAGTTGAATACAGTGCTCAAGAGCAACTTCGCGCCTTTGATCGCGATCAAACATCAACTTCATTTTCGAGTCTAGCAAATAAAAATCGTCCTACCGATAATAATGACCCATCAGATCCAGATAAAATATGGACACCTAATGCTGGTCATTACACCATTAGTAATGCGGGCACTTTCAATTTAGACGGTTGGAAAAGCTTTAATCCTGATGGCTCGTTAAGAGATGTCTATAGTGGTCAAAATGTTGATGGCATTCGTTGTGCTAATTGCGATGTAACCAACTTGAATCAATTTGTTGAGTTACAACCCGAATTTGAACGTTACAATATTAACTTCAAAGCAAACTACCAGCTTAATGATAACCATAACGTTTATTTTGAAGCTAAATACGTTAACAGCCAATCAACAGATGAAGGTCAACCGGCATTTTTCTTTGGCAACCCGGTTAACAATATTAAAATTGATAACGCTTTTATCAATCCTGAACTTGTTGCTTTAATGAAAGCAAACAAAGATAGCGACGGAAATGCTGCGCCATTAGACACTCTCAATATCCGTCGTTTTATGACGGACTTGGGTGCACGCATTGAAGATGATACTCGTGAAACCCAACGCTATGTTGTCGGTCTTGAAGGTATAGTATTTCAAGATTGGGATTACGACGCCTATGCGATATACGGTCAAACGGATTTAGAACGGGTTAATAAAAATAACTTAATCTATGATAATTATACCAACGCACTTGATTCAGTTTTAGAAAATGGTGTTGCGGTATGTCGAGATCAAGCCGCTAGAGATGCTGGCTGTGTGCCGGTTAACATCTTTGGTTTTGGCGCGCCAAGTCAAGGTGCAATCAATTATATAAATACCACTTCAACTGGTACTTCAGTTATTAAGCAAACTGTACTTGGTGGCTCATTAACCAACTCGAGTTTATTTGAATTACCTGCCGGTTATGCAGGCTTCTCTACCGGTGTTGAATACCGTAAAGAAGAGAGCGAGATTTTTGAACCATCAAATGCGGCAGGTACTTTCTTTAATGCATTAGGTGAAGATAAAGGTGATTTTGATGTCAGTGAGGTTTTTGCTGAAATCACGCTACCATTATTAGCCGATTTACCTATGATGCGCCAATTAGATCTTGATCTTGCGATTCGTTTTGCCGATTACAGTACTATTGGCAATGCAACGACTTGGAAAACAGGTTTAAGCTGGGAGGTCGACGATCAACTCCGCGTTCGTACAACATACTCTGAAGCCATGCGTGCGCCAAACATCAGTGAGTTGTATGGTGCAGAAAGCCAAACATTCTTCTCAGTAAATGATTCTTGCCGTGCTAAATACTTAAATGATTTAGAAGATCCAACTCAACGTCAGACAAATTGTGCCGCTTTAGGGATCCCAGCTGGCTTTGATGCAGACTACGACGATAAAACGCTTGAAGGATTAAGTGGTGGTAACCGCGAGCTAAAAGCAGAAGAATCGAAAAGTTTTACCCTAGGGATTGTCTATCAACCTGATTTTATCGATGGACTATCGATCACTACCGATTACTGGAATATTGAGATCGAAAACGCCATCAGTGCCGTTGGTGCTCAAGATATTATTGACCGTTGTGTCGATTCTAAAACTGGTGTGAATAACGAGTACTGTAGCTTAATTACTCGTGATCCAGCGAGCCATGAAATTACTCAAATTAGACAGTTCTCGTTAAACATTGCGTCGCTTGAAGCTGCTGGTATCGACTTTGATATTGGTTATAACTTTGAAGCCTTTAGTGGTGATGTACGCACTAACCTTATTGCGACTCGCTATTAAAACGTAAAGACTTTTCATTCCAGGATGAGCCAGATACATTTGAAGAACTTGCAGGCACTGCCGGTTATGCTAAATGGCAAGCAAACTGGAGCTTAGGTTACTCAATCGATAGCTGGGATATTAGCTGGAGAACACGCTTTGTTGAGGGTGTAAGCCTTTATACCGATAAAGAATTAGCCTTAAATGCGAATCCCAAACAGCAACATGGAATTTGGTGATTACTTTATCAGTGATATGGCAGTTGCATATAACTTTAACTCAGGTATTACCTTGAAGTTTGGTATCGATAACGTATTTAACCGTGACTTGCCTTACGGCTATACAGGTACAGATACCACCAGCTCAGCTTACGATAACGTTGGTCGCTTCTTCCATACTACCGCTAGCTATAAGTTTTAAACATTGAGCGCTAAGCTTTGTATCTAACCACTAAGGTTAGATAGGTTAAACGGCATCTTAGGATGCCGTTTTTTTATTCGTTAATTCATTCAATTACAATCTGATGCCCATCAAAATTCAGGTAACGTCTTATAGAAATCGTAAACCTTTGTCTTACTCACTTCGCCAGTTAATTTCATCATTTAGATTTAAGCATTGTAAAAGTGAACATTGTTAGATAGCAGGTATGGCGATTTTTCCAACGGATAAATAGCGATTATTGAAGCAAGGCCACAAATTTTATAGTGTTAAGTATACCTAGGATCAAAAATAGCTGATCATGGAAACATTGTTTTATATCTTGTTTTTCACCAATAAGGGATCTCATGCATTATACGCTTAAGCAAATAGCCGTTTTCGATGCTGTTGCAAGTTTAGAGAGCGTTAGCGCAGCAGCCAAGAAACTGTCAATGAGTCAATCAGCGGTTAGCATGTCGTTAAGCCAACTCGAACATTTATTGGGCCGACCATTATTTATCCGCCAGGGAAATAGACTTATCTTGAGTCATTGGGGAAGATGGTTACGTCCAAGGGCCCAAAAACTACTGCAAGACGCACAACAAATCGCTCTGGGCCTTCACGATCAACATATTATTAGTGGCACAGTAAAACTGTGCGCGAGCCAAACCGCTGCGGAGCATTTATTACCCGCCTTGATCAGTAAAATTGATAACGATTTTCCAGAGCTCAGAATCGAAATTGCCGTTGAAAATAGCGACCATGTAGCACAAGAGGTACTCGATTATCAATTTGATTTAGGGGTTATTGAAGGTCGAATTGACGACAGTCGATTGCATCAAGAACCATGGATTGATGATCACCTAGTTGTTGTTGTCTCTCCGCACCACCCGTTTGCGCAAAATAAACGCACTAGCATCGCTCAGTTAGAACAAG
The DNA here is from genome assembly GCF_021560015.1 of Shewanella vesiculosa. Classification (NCBI taxonomy): domain Bacteria; kingdom Pseudomonadati; phylum Pseudomonadota; class Gammaproteobacteria; order Alteromonadales; family Shewanellaceae; genus Shewanella; species Shewanella vesiculosa. The sequence goes on from NZ_CP073588.1 coordinate 1,693,905, forward strand.
CCAAATGGGTTTTAAGAGAGCCTGGTGCTGGCACTCGGCGTATTTTTGATGCCGCCATCCATGGAGTAATTGTTAAATTAAATGTCTGGAAAGAATACGATCACGTCGGCTTATTAAAAGCTTTAGTTAAAAATGGCGTGTATTTAAGCTGCTTGCCCTATTTGGATGTCGAACAAGATGTCGCCAATGGCGAATTAGTTGTGTTAACCACGCCTGAATTAAACTTAAAACGACATTTATCATTTATCTGGCGCCAAGATACTGGTGATAACCCACTCAGAGATTGCCTTATTGCAGAAGCAAAGTGTGTTACTCGCAGTTAAGCTTCATTATTGACCAAGAACTTGTACAACATATTTAGTGCCGGTTGTTAATCGGCATGGCCTCTATCTTCGCAGCTTAAACACCACACCATTAGCGCTAAGCGCAATAATAACAGGTTATGCTCACCTGCTTTGCTGCATCTATTTTGATACGACCGACTAACCTGCCTCATAACATCGCGCTATGGCAGGCTAAGTTGGCGTAAACTCAGCTAACACATGTCGATTATATTTAACGTCAACTCGAGTTAATTATTCCTGCTACAGTCATATTAACTAAAATAATATTGAGCTTTAAGCAACAGTAAGATTAGACATTATCATCAGTATCAAGTTTCTCGATACTCAGTTTTACCTTCAAACGATTTGTATAAGCCGAGATAATTTTTATCTCAACAAAATTTTTTTGTCTAGTATTGATGCTATAACCTGCTTTGATATCAACTACGATTGAACGATGACGATACTTTGTATCAATTATATTGATGTGGCATGATATTTTTAACAGCAAAGGGCTAAGCGAGCTAACTTTTAGACTCATTTCTTCGTCTAATAATGCAGTCAACTTGTTATCCAGCTCTCACTTCCAACAAACAAAACATCAACTTTATTGATACCAAGTGATGCAATCAAATCACTATGCTAAAATTCGTTAGGTAAATTGGTCTTACCAAGAAAGACTTAAATAAGGACATCACTGTAATGCTTCAAAAATGAAACATTACAGATGAGTAAAGTGATAAGAGCTATTAGCGGCTCTCTGGCAAGCAGCTCTTATGAATATCGCCATCACTTCAAGGGAACACACTTAAACTTCATCATTTGATGGATTAACCTGTTCTTTTCGGAGAATGAGAAATTATGTCAGAAACTGTCAGCAATTCAGAAAAACAAGCACAAGAAGCCAGCTATCGCGAACTTCACCGCCCTGCGAGTGAATTTGATACTCGCGATGCCTATTTAGAAAACGAACTAAAAATAATGAAACCAAGACGCTGGGGACTTAACCTCCCAGGGCGTGATTTTCGCTTTGAATGGGAAGACTTAGTTCCAGCCATCGCTGGAACCATTGGTATTACTGTGATGTATTCAGCGGTAATGGCTGCTTGGGCTGCTGGCTTAAGCGAAAAGTGGGACCACATCAATCTTGGCGCTGACTTTGCTATCCAAGTCGTGCGGGTAGAAATGCTCATCCCTGCTTTACTGTTCTGTATTATTAGCTCAGGTTTTATTAACCCAAGGGCAAACCTCGGCGGCAACCATGGACCAATGATCCCGTTGATTGGTACTATCGCACTCGCCGGTGCCCACCCTTTAGCCTTAGCAATTCTCATTGGTATATTTGGCTTAATTTTAAGTTATTTCAAAGGTGGCTCGAAACTGGTCAATCTCACCAGTAGCGGCGTGGCTGGCGGCTTATTAGTGTTCTTAGGCTTCATGGGAGCGAAAAGTCAAATAGGCTCGTTATTCGACTGGGCTGGCGGGCTGCAAGCCAAGCATAACTTGGACTACTCACTCGGTTATGTTGCCTTTGCCATATTGTTAATCAATGTGATCATTTATGCAGCATTAGCTAAATTTGGTAAACGCTGGTTAGCCATTCCTTTGTGTTCGATTGCAGCAGTCGCACTGGCATTTGCTTTTGGTGCAGGCTTAGATTTGCAGTTTACCACGGCACCTGGGATTCCTAATTTAAACCCTGTGTATTGGTGGGGCTCAACTGAACACGGTTGGCAGTTAGGTTTACCTAATATGGCCCATTTTATTGCATCATTACCGTTTGCTATTCTTGCTGTTGCCATGTGGTCACCAGACTTCCTTGGTCATCGTATTTTCCAAGAATTAAATTACCCAAAAGGGGCTGAAAGTACTGATGGATGTCGATGACACCATGACCACCTGTTCCGTGAGACAGATCGTAGGTACAGCAGTAGGTGGCGGTAACATTACCTCTTCTTTGGGGAACCTATATGATCCCTGCTGCAATAGCCAAACGTCCTATTCCTGCTGGCGCAATCTTGCTTGGCAGCTTATGTATTATTGTCGCTGTCATTGGTTATCCTATGGATATCACGGTATGGCGCCCGGTTATGTCAATTGCGTTGTTAGTCGGTGTGTTCCTACCGTTACTGGAAGCCGGCTTACAGATGGTTAAAGACACCACCAGTAGCCAAGCTGCAGGGATCTGTATTTTTGCCTCATTTGTAGCCAATCCGGTATTAGCATGGGCATTAACCATGTTGCTTGATAACAACGGCTTAATTGGTGACAAAGAACGTCCTAAAACATTATCGTTTGCCGACCGTATCGTAATCCCAACGCTAGCATTCGTGATTTGTTTAGCGGCGATGTTAGCAGTAGGCATGATTGAAGGTATCCCAGCCTTCTTATAATCGCGTTGTGCTTGGTAATATCACTCTTAAAAGGCGAAATCGGCAACGATTTCGCTTTTTTATTGGCTAATATTAATGTGTGCTACTCTTAATTCTAAACAGATATGTTAGCCAGTTAACACTTTTGTTATTCAATTATCAAAAGCTGCCGATATCGTCATTTAGCTGTGCTATTATCAACTCATGGATAAATGGTCTTACCAATTAATTCATTGACTAAAACAATATCGATTAGCGTCATTATAAAAACCAGGCGGAACATTTCTGCCACCAATGTCGCAGAAGATGTTAACAGCTCAATCTAGCGAATGCGCCTAGATGACAGAATGTAAATACTCACGGATACCATCTCGTGCTAATTGAGACAGTATCCGTTGAAAATCAACCAGAGGGTTAAGTAAATGACAGATAAAACCGAACTATTTGCCAACGCGTGGGAAGGTTTCGTAGCTGGCGATTGGAAAACAGAAGTTAATGTACGTGACTTTATCCAACAAAATTACACACCATATGAGGGTGATGAGTCATTCTTAACAGGTGCAACAGATGCAACATTAACTTTGTGGGACAAAGTTATGGAAGGCATCAAGCAAGAGAACCAAACTCATGCTCCTGTCGATTTCGATACTGAAATGGTCTCTACCATTACTTCTCATAATGCTGGTTACATTAATCAAGAGCTTGAAACTATTGTTGGTTTACAAACTGATGCACCATTAAAACGTGCCATGTTGCCTAATGGCGGCATTCGTATGGTTGAAGGTTCATGTAAAGCATATGGCCGTGAACTTAACAGCGATGTTAATTACATTTATTCTGAATTACGTAAAACCCACAACCAGGGTGTGTTTGATGTTTATACCCCTGAAATTATGGCTTGTCGTAAATCAGGTATATTAACGGGTTTACCTGATGCTTACGGCCGTGGTCGTATTATTGGTGATTACCGCCGCATTGCTTTATACGGTATTGATTACTTAATGAAAGATAAGTTTGCCCAATTCAGTTCACTGCAAGCGCAGTTTGAAGCAGGCGAAGACTTATCAAGTGTGATTCAATTACGTGAAGAAATTTCTGAGCAGCATCGTGCTTTAGGCCAAATGAAAGTGATGGCAGCTAAATACGGTTGTGATATTTCTGTGCCAGCCAAAAATGCTAAAGAAGCCATTCAATGGACTTACTTTGGTTATCTTGCTGCAGTAAAAAGCCAAAATGGCGCAGCAATGTCACTGGGTCGTACTTCAACGTTCATTGATGCTTATATTGAACGTGACATTAAAAATGGTGTTCTTACTGAACAGCAAGCCCAAGAAATGGTTGACCATTTCGTAATGAAACTGCGTATGGTTCGTTTCCTTCGCACACCTGAATACGATGAACTGTTCTCTGGCGACCCGATTTGGGCAACTGAGTCTATCGCAGGTATGGGTCTTGATGGCCGTACATTAGTCACAAAATCTAGCTTCCGTTTTTTACATACCTTGTACAACATGGGCCCAAGCCCAGAGCCAAACATTACCGTATTGTGGTCAACAAAATTACCACAAGGGTTTAAAAGCTACTGTGCAAAAGTATCGATTGACACCAGCTCAATTCAATATGAAAACGATGATTTAATGCGTCCAGACTTCGAGTCTGACGATTACGCCATCGCCTGTTGTGTTAGCCCAATGATTGTGGGTAAACACATGCAGTTCTTCGGTGCTCGCGCTAACTTAGCCAAAACCATGTTATATGCCATTAACGGTGGTGTTGACGAAAAACTTAAAACTCAAATTGCTCCAAAAGCAGATCCAATCACTGCGGATGTACTTGAGTTTGATGATGTGATGTCTCGTCTTGACGGTTTAATGGACTGGCTTGCAACACAATATGTGTCTGCACTTAACGCCATCCACTATATGCACGACAAATACTCTTACGAGTCTGCGTTGATGGCATTACATGACCGCGATGTGCGCCGCACTATGGCTTGTGGTATTGCTGGTTTATCAATTGCTGCCGATTCATTGTCTGCAATTAAGTACGCTCAAGTTAAGCCTATCCGTGACGAAAATGGTATTGCCGTTGATTTTGATATTCAAGGTGACTATCCAAAATTTGGTAACAATGACGCTCGTGTAGATGACATTGCTTGCGATTTAGTTGAACGTTTTATGGCAAAAATTCGCGATAAGAAAATGTATCGTAATGCCATTCCAACTCAATCAATCTTAACCATCACTTCAAACGTGGTTTATGGTAAGAAAACCGGTAACACTCCAGACGGTCGTCGTTCAGGTGCACCATTTGCTCCAGGTGCAAACCCTATGCATGGTCGTGATGAAAATGGCGCAATTGCTTCATTAACATCAGTCGCCAAGCTACCATTTGCTCACGCACAAGATGGTGTTTCTTACACTTTCTCTATCGTGCCAAATGCATTAGGTAAAGATGACACTGGTCGTCGTACTAACTTAGCGTCATTAATGGATGGCTACTTCTTAAGCAAGCCAAATCGTGAAGGTGGTCAACACTTAAACGTTAACGTGATGAATCGTGAAATGTTAGAAGATGCGATTGTTCATCCGGATAAATATCCACAATTAACAATCCGTGTATCAGGTTACGCCGTTCGCTTTAATGCGCTCACTCCAGAGCAGCAACAAGACGTGATTACTCGTACATTTACTAAAAGTATGTAGTCTCTGCTAAAATTGGCTGTATCGATGTGTAACAAATTATCGATACAGCCTTTTTTATAGATATTTGAGGAATAATAATGACCTTAGGTCGCATTCATTCAGTGGAATCATTCGGAACCGTAGACGGTCCGGGGATCCGTTATATTACTTTTATGCAGGGCTGCCTTATGCGCTGCCAATATTGTCATAATCGTGATACGTGGGATTTGGATGGCGGCAAAGAAATATCTGTCGATGAAATAATGAAACAAGTTATTGCTTATCAACCCTTTTTAGACGCTAGCGGTGGTGGTATTACGGCCAGTGGTGGGGAAGCAATTTTACAAGCTCAATTTGTCAGTGAATTATTTAAAGCCTGCAAAGATCAGGGTGTCCACACCTGTTTAGACACTAACGGTTTTGTGCGCAAATACGAACCTGTGATTGATGAGTTACTCGACAATACCGATTTAGTATTACTTGATATAAAACAAATGGATGATGCTAAACACATCGAACTGACAAAAGTCAGTAACCATAGAACATTACAATTTGCTCAATATCTCGCTAAACGAAACATAAAAACCTGGATCAGATATGTCGTTGTCGCCGGATTTACCGAAGACGTAGAGTCGGCCATTGCATTAGCTGAGTTTATTAAACCGATGAATAATGTTGAGAAAGTTGAGCTACTGCCTTATCACCCGTTAGGTCAACATAAATGGCAAGCCTTTGGCGAAGCATACACCTTGGCTGATATTGCAGCGCCAAGTACTGAGACGATGCAAAAAATTCAACAAGTGTTTTTAGATCGAGGCATTAGCGCTACATTTTAGTCATAACAAAAATAAACCGACTTAAATGAGCAACAGATTACCAAGCAGATAGATTAGAGTTCTTCCCAGTAACTTTGATCCAAACGTTCAAAAGCCAATTTCAAGATGGCGGCCATGTCTGAATAACAGGCTCTGGCACCTAGGGGTTGGCAATAGATACCCATCTCGGTCAATTTAGCACTGAGTTGATTGCCCCACTCGAATAACGATAAAGGCAATGGATGGCTCGCTCGCCAGCCTAACCATAATAAGCCTTGTAGTGGCAGGCTAATAAAAAAGAGCAGTGTTGTTAATGCTTGCGGTAAGTAATTCCAGCCCAAAACGTAGAGTTGGCTGGCCGCAACCACTAATGCCAAAATCGGCATGGCGATGATCGCTAACTGAGTCGCTTTGACGACACGGTACTCGGGGAAATAAAACCCAAGTTGCCTAACCATTGGCCAAGTCTTCATATAACGTTGACCGTCGCCAAGTAATTTAACCAGATTCATGTTCAATATACGGTTACCTTTACTGCTTAGGACATGAGTGAAACATTATCATAATACAGTGTCGTACAAAAATGCACTGGCCGATTTGACACTTTAATGATTTAGCTTACTGTGCCAATCAGCAAAAGAACACCAAAGTGTAGCGTTTATGAATAATGTTCATAAACCTTAATCAAAATGGAATTTTACTATTTTATTTAGTTTCATTGACTTAAAAGGCGTTAACATGTCAGACAAATTAGTACTCGTGCTCAACTGCGGTAGCTCATCATTAAAATTTGCCATCATTGATGCTCAATCAGGCGATGATAAAATTTCTGGATTAGCTGAATGTTTTGGTTTAGAAGATTCGCGCATTAAATGGAAATTTAATGGCGGTAAAAATGAAGCCAAATTAGGCGCCTTTACTGCACATCGCGAAGCAGTAGAATTCATCGTTAATAACATCTTGGCGGAACACCCAGAACTGGCGGCACAAATTAAGGCTATTGGCCATCGCATCGTTCACGGTGGTGAAAAATTTACCCGCTCTGTCATTATCACCCCTGAAGTCATCCAAGGCATCGAAGATTGTGCCTCATTAGCACCGCTACATAATCCGGCCCATTTAATTGGTATTCGCGCAGCGATAGCGTCTTTTCCTCAGTTGCCACAAGTGACAGTGTTTGACACCGCATTTCATCAAACCATGCCTGAGAAAGCGTATATTTATGCCCTACCTTACAAATTGTATCGTGAACATAGTATTCGCCGTTATGGCATGCATGGTACTAGCCACTTTTACGTTTGCCGTGAAGCGGCCAAAGTATTAGGCAAAGATGTTAAAGACATCAATGTTATTTGTGCTCATCTAGGTAATGGCGCATCAGTTGCAGCCATTAAAGGCGGTAAAAGCGTCGACACTTCAATGGGTTTAACCCCGCTTGAAGGTTTAGTCATGGGTACCCGTTGTGGCGATTTAGACCCATCGATTATTTTTCATTTAGTCAAACAACTTGGCTATACCCTGGATGAAGTAAACAACCTACTGAATAAACAAAGTGGTTTACTGGGCATTTCAGAGCTTACTAATGATTGTCGTGGAATTGAAGAAGGTTATCATGATGGCCATAAAGGGGCCACGTTAGCCTTGGATATTTTCTGCTACCGTTTAGCTAAATATATTGCCTCTTACACTGTGCCATTAGGGCGTTTAGACGCCATCATTTTTACTGGCGGTATTGGCGAAAACTCGAATCTTATTCGTGAGAAAGTCCTTAATTTATTAGAAATATTTAACTTCAAAGTTGACGACATCTTGAATAAAGCTGCTCGTTTTGGCCAACAGGGTGTAATAACCCAAGCAGGTACCCCTATTGCTATGGTCATACCAACAAATGAAGAGTGGGTTATTGCCGAAGATGCCATTAAGCTGATCACAGCTAAGTAAAACCGCTATTAGGTTTATATTCGGTTAACTATCATGAACACTACGCACATAAGAGGTCGTCATGTCTCGTAATATTATGCTTATTCCAATTGGTATTGGAGTAGGATTAACATCGCTTAGTTTAGGTATGGTTCGCGCCCTAGAACGCAAAGGCGTTAAAGTGCAATTTTTTAAACCTATTGCACAAATTCGATCTGGTGATACAGGTCCTGAGCGTTCAACCACTATTTTAAGTACTTCTCCTACGGTTAATCCGTTAGAGCCTTTTTCAATGGAACACGCTGAAGCTTTAATCCGCTCAGAGCAAACTGATGTCCTATTGGAACAGATTATTGCCCGCGCGTCGGAATGCGCCAATAATACTGAAACCTTAGTGATTGAAGGCTTAGTGCCAACACGAAGTCACCCTTTTGCTGATGACATTAACTACGAAATTGCTAAAGCATTAGATGCAGATGTTATTTTCATCGCAACCCCAGGCAACGATACGCCTAATGGATTAATGAATCGCTTAGAAATCGCCTTTAACTCTTGGGGTGGACAGAAAAACAAACGCTTAATTGGCGCTATCATCAATAAAATTGGTGCCCCCGTTGACAACGAAGGTCGTACACGTCCTGATTTATCAGAAGTCTTTGATGATAAAAACATGAACGCGGTTGATAGCTCGGGGATGTTCCAACTGCCGGGTAAAAGTCCACTGCGCATATTAGGTAGTGTGCCATATAATTTAGAGTTAATTGCCCCACGCGCATCTGATTTAGCGAAGCACTTAAATGCAAAAATCATTAATGCCGGTGAAATGCATACTCGTCGTATGCGCCGGGTGACATTTTGTGCTCGCAGTCTTCCAAACTTGGTCACTCACATCAAAACCAACTCACTTTTAGTGACTTCAGGCGATCGCTCTGACGTCATAGTCTCAGCGTGTTTAGCTGCAATGAATGGTGTGAAAATTGGTGCATTATTGCTGACTGGTGGCTATTCGCCTGAACCAGAAATCATGAACCTATGTGAGCAAGCATTTGAAACTGGTTTGCCAGTATTTTTAATTGATTCAAATACATGGCAGACATCGCTCAATATTCAACGCTTTGATCATGAAGTGCCTGTTGATGATGCTGTACGGGTTGAGAAAGTGCAAGAGTACGTTGCTAGCCATATCGACCAAACATGGATTGAAAGTGTTACTCAAGATTCTCCCCGTGAACACCGATTATCGCCACCAGCATTCCGTTATAAGTTAACTGAATTAGCCCGTGCTGCGCGTAAAACTATCGTGCTTCCGGAAGGTGAAGAACCGAGAACCGTTAAAGCGGCCTCGATTTGTGCTGAACGCGGTATCGCTCGCTGTGTGTTATTAGGTAACCGCGAAGAAATTTTACGCGTTGCATTGTTGCAAGACGTCGTTTTAGGTGATGGCATTGAGATCATTGAGCCTGAAACCGTGCGTGAAAAATACGTAGAACCAATGCTTAAATTACGTCGCAGCAAAGGCTTAACCGAAGTCGTCGCTCGTGAGCAACTTGAAGACAACATGGTGCTTGGTACTATGATGCTGGCACAAGATGAGGTCGATGGTATTGTGTCTGGCGCTGTTAATACCACAGCCCACACTATTCGCCCACCACTGCAATTGATTAAAACGGCACCGGGTTCTAGCTTAGTATCGTCAATTTTCTTCATGCTGATGCCAGATCAAGTGCTTGTTTATGGTGACTGTGCGATTAACCCAGATCCTAATCCTGAGCAGTTAGCCGATATTGCGATTCAGTCAGCGGAGTCCGCTAAAGCCTTTGGTATTGAACCTCGCGTTGCGATGATCAGTTACTCAACGGGCACCTCTGGTACAGGTTCTGATGTGGATAAAGTCCGCGAAGCCACACGAATTGCTAAAGAAAAACGTCCAGATTTAATTATCGATGGCCCTTTGCAGTACGATGCCGCAGTGATGCCTAACGTCGCTCAATCTAAAGCGCCTAACAGCCCTGTTGCCGGCAAAGCTACTGTGTTTGTGTTCCCAGACTTAAATACTGGTAACACCACATACAAAGCCGTACAGCGGAGCGCGGATTTGATCAGTATCGGTCCTATGCTTCAAGGTATGCGTAAACCGGTTAACGATTTATCACGAGGTGCACTTGTCGATGATATTGTCTACACGATTGCATTAACCGCGATTCAAGCTGCGCAAAACAGTGCCAAATAATTTGCGATATTTCGGTTTAACACTGAGGTAATCCGCAATACTTTATCACTAAAAAAGCACTGATTATTATCAGTGCTTTTTTGTGTCTGCTTGGCTAAATTAACTTGTTGGTCAGAGTCTAAACAACACGTTAGCCCAGCTATTCACTATACAAAAATGCAATACCCCGTATCTGGCGCAAACAAAAACGCTACCCAATCGGGTAGCGTTAATCAACAACGATGAAGTAACTAAAGCTAGAAACTATTTCTTGGCTTTTTTCTTAGTTGCTTCACTGACCCATTTACCGCCAATAAACTTAGAAGACCAACCGGTGGCTTTACCATCAACTTCAGTAGCAACATACTGCTCTTTGGTTTTACGGCTAAATTTAACCGAGGCTTTATTACCATCATCATCTTCTGTAGGTGCGTCAGCAAGATACGCATATTTAGGCCATAACAGATCACGATACTGAACTAACTCTTCCACTAATGGCGCACGTGTTTCACGCGATTTAGGGAAAGTACTTGCCGCTAAAAATATGCCAGCAGCACCATCACGAAGCACAAAATGCGCATCTGACTTAGTGCATTTTAGTTCAGGTAGAAAAATGGGATCTTCTTTTGGTGGCGCAGCTTCGCCGCTTCTTAACAACTTACGCGTATTTTTACACTCGCTGTTAGTGCAACCAAAATACTTACCAAATCGACCATTTTTCAGTTCCATATTATTGCCGCAACGATCGCACTCAATAATTGGACCTTCATAACCTTTAATCTTAAATTGCCCGGCTTCCACTTCGTAACCATCACATGAGGGGTTATTACCACAAACATGTAATTTACGCGTCTCATCAATCAGGTAACTGTCCATCGCTGTGCCACACTTACCACAACGATGTTTAGCCCGTAACGCTTCCGTTTCACCATCTTCATTGTCGCTAACCGCTTCTTCACCTGGGGTTAAGTTAAGCGTGGTTTTGCAACGTTCTTTAGGCGGTAAAGCATAACCAGAACAGCCTAAAAACACCCCAGTAGAACCGGTTCTGATCCCCATTGGACGGCCACAGGTAGGACACTTAATGTCGTCTGTTAATACCATCTCATTGGGGCGCATGCCGCCTTCATCTGGGTCTAACTCGGCCAACAATAATTGTTTGGTAAAGTCACCGTAAAAACCATCGAGTACTTTTTTCCAGTCAAGCTTACCTTGAGCAACATCATCTAATGTTTGCTCCATGCTTGCGGTAAAGTCGTAACTCATTAATTCTTTAAAACTGCCCACTAAACGTTCGCTAACTATCTCACCCATTTTTTCAGCAAAGAAACGGCGATTATCCACTTTGACGTAGCCGCGATCCTGAATGGTTGAAATAATTGTCGCATACGTTGACGGACGGCCAATACCACGTTTTTCGAGCTCTTTAACTAAAGAGGCTTCGCTGTAACGTGGTGCAGGCTTGGTAAAGTGCTGTTTAGGCGATAAGGTTTCAAGCACTAACTTGTCACCTTTTTCGACTACTGGCAGTGTTTTATCGTCTTCGTTTTTCTTACTCATCTGTGGTTGAACACGCGTCCAACCATCAAAGCGTAAGGTGCGACCACTGGCTTTTAATTCGTAATCACCCGCAGTTACGGTTAAACGTGTTGCGTCATACTGAGCTGGGGTCATTTGACACGACACGAATTGACGCCAAATGAGCTCATACAAGCGCTGAGCGTCTCTTTCCATATCGGTTAGGGATGCAGACTGCACAGCAACGTTCGACGGTCTAATCGCTTCATGCGCCTCTTGGGCACCTTCTTTGCTACCATAACGGATAGGTTCAGCTGGTAAATACTTATCACCAAACTCAGAAGCAATCATTTCACGTAAATTTTCAACCGCTTCTTTACTTAAATTGGTTGAATCGGTACGCATATAGGTAATGTGGCCCGCTTCGTATAAACGCTGCGCCATCATCATGGTTTTCTTCACACCAAAACCTAGACGAGTACTCGCGGCTTGCTGCAATGTAGAGGTTATATAAGGTGCTGTTGGTTTGCTTGAGGTTGCTTTATCCTCACGCGCACTGACCACGTAAGACGCACCACGCAATGCATCGACTGCCACTTTAGCTTGTGCTTCATTAATCGGCTCAAATGCAGCAGATTGATACTTCATCACCTGCATTTTCAAGCTTGCTGCGGTTGGCGTATTTAATTCAGCATGTATGTCCCAAAATTCTTCTGGAACAAATGCTTTAATCTCACTTTCACGTTCTACAACTAAGCGAACCGCAACCGATTGCACACGCCCAGCCGATAGACCACGAGCAACTTTTTTCCATAATAAAGGTGACACCATAAAGCCAACGACACGGTCTAAGAAACGACGTGCTTGTTGGGCGTTAACCATATTAGTGTCAAGTACAGACGGGTTACTAAATGCATCTTGAATCGCAGTTTTAGTAATTTCGTTAAACACAACTCGCTGATACCGTGAAGCATCACCACCAATGATCTCCTGCAAATGCCAGGCGATGGCTTCCCCTTCACGGTCCAAATCCGTTGCGAGATATATTTGGTCAGCATCTTCTGCTAACGCTTTGAGTTCTTTAACAACTTTTTCTTTACCAGGCAGAATTTGATACTTGGCCGCCCAGCCTTTATCTGGGTTGACACCCATTCGCGCCACAAGCGCTTGTTTGTCTCTGATCAGCTTGTATTTAGCTTTTTCTTCAGGAGATAATTTCTTAACTTCTGCTGCGGTTTTAGTCACAGTTGTACCGTCAGAAGTAGACGAAGTTGGTAAGTCACGTATGTGACCTACACTCGACTTCACAATGAAGTCTTTACCAAGATATTTATTAATTGTCTTGGCTTTGGCCGGCGATTCGACAATAACTAGCGATTTACCCATAGTTTTATTTGCGCCAAAAAGTCTCGAAAAAAAGAAAATTGATTCCATATATAGAGGGTTGAGACAATAGTTTCAAGTTAATCCCTCTTTTACATGGCTAGTAAGTCATTTTTTAAGCAAAATTTATTCAATAATAAAAAATGCGAAAAATAATATGCGTTTTTTAAACGTAATTTTTCACTTAATGATACTTGCGAGCACCTTCAGTGCATTTTTAGTCATTTATACACATTTGTACAAATTAACCACACCTTGTTAACCCTTATAGCTTCAGTATACTGGGGTTAAATTAGCGTTAACTGTAGTCAGCAATCACGTTCCTTTTTTATAAGTAACACAAATAAGTGCAACAACAATAATAATTATTCACTAAAAACTCTCAAGGATCACGAATGAAGCATTTTGAAGCAAACTTTGATGGCTTGGTAGGACCAACCCATAACTATGCCGGATTATCATTTGGTAATGTAGCCTCATTTAGTAATGCGGCCCAAACCTCAAATCCCAAAGCGGCAGCTAAACAAGGTTTGCAAAAAGCCAAATCATTAGCAGACTTGGGAATGGTACAAGGGGTATTAGCCCCGCAAGAGCGTCCAGACCTTTATACACTGCGTCGAATTGGTTTTTCTGGGTCAGACGCTGAAGTTTTACAAAAAGCGGCTCAACAGGCTCCTGCGCTACTTAATGCTTGTTGCAGTGCATCAAGTATGTGGACTGCTAACGCGGCAACCGTATCCCCCAGTGCCGACACCCGGGACGGTAAAGTTCATTTCACGCCAGCTAACTTAGTCGACAAATTACACCGCAGCATTGAACCTGTCACCACAGGCAATATTTTACAGGCAACATTTAACAACGATCGCCATTTTAAACATCACCAACATTTACCAGAACATGCAAGTTTTGGTGATGAAGGCGCCGCAAATCATACCCGCCTATGTGCTGAATACGGCCATGCTGGTGTTGAGCTGTTTGTTTATGGACAATCGGCAACCAATCCTGATGCACCAAAACCGAAAAAATATCCCGCCCGTCAAACCTTAGAAGCATCACAAGCCGTTGCTCGTTTGCATCAGCTTGAAGATGAAAGTTGCGTGTTTATGCAGCAAAACCCTGATGTGATTGACCAAGGTGTATTCCACAACGATGTGATTTCTGTTGGTAATCAAAACGTCCTTTTTTATCATGAACAGGCGTTTTTACATACCGAAGCAAAATTTGATGAAATTCGCCAAAAAATGGATAGTGACATGCATTTTATCAAAGTGGCAACCAGCCAAGTGTCAATTGATGATGCGGTCAAAAGTTACTTGTTTAATACGCAGATCATTACCTTACCGTCTGGTGAAATGGCCATTATTGCACCGACAAACTGCCAAGAAAATCCCGCAGTTTTTGCTTACTTAAATGAACTGATAACCTTAGGCACGCCAATCAAGCAGGTGCGTTATTTTGATGTGAAACAAAGTATGCAAAATGGTGGTGGGCCAGCTTGTTTACGTTTACGTGTGGCAATGAACCAACAAGAAGTTGCCGCAGTTAATCAAAACACCCTAATGAATGATAGCTTATTTACTCGACTAAATACCTGGGTTGATAGGCATTATCGCGACCAATTAACGGTTCAAGATTTAGCCGACCCGCAATTGATTATTGAATCGCGCACTGCGTTAGATGAGCTAACCCAAATTTTGAAATTAGGCAGTGTTTATCAGTTCCAAAAGTAAACTTTAACGGGGGTCAATAAATGATCGCGGTATTTACAAAATCATAAACTTGACCCATCTCATATCAAACGAGTAATGTGTTGAACAAGCAAGAAATAATAACGTATCCAGTGCTAAGCTTTAGTAAGTTAAATTTTCCACACTAGCGGGCAAATAACGGTTTAATAAACGTTTTTTATCCCGCTTATAGGTCACTGATAAAAATAACAAAAAAGAGTAATTATTCCAGCTATTTTTTTATTGTTAACTATACTTTATTTATCATCAATCAATCACTAAATCGGCGCTGTATGAAAAGTAAGTTAATAAGGATGTTAACACTTGTAATCTTATGTTCATTCAATACCTCAAACGCCTCAGAAAATGCGTTAGAGCTTGAACACACCATAGTTAACTACAATGCCTCCATTCAAGGTGCAGACCCTAAACAAGCCTATTTTATCTCACTGTTAGCACTTGCTCTGGATAAAAGTGCTAGTCGCTACGGTACGTTTCAAATGCGTGCTGCCATGATCAACATGCCTCAAAGTCGTACTCTAAAAATGCTGGCCGAAAACAAAAATATCGATGTCGCGTGGAGCATGACAAGTATTGAACGGGAAGCACAACTTCAAGCGGTCTATATCCCACTATTAAAAGGGCTTATGGGATATAGAATTGGGATTATACGTAAAGGCGACCAGCCACAATTTGATCAACTCACCACTCTTGAAGACCTAAAAAAAATTATTATTGGTCAAGGCTTAGATTGGCCTGATACCAATATTTTGAATAACAATGGCTTTAATGTTGTCCCAGGACCTGACATGAGTTTAATTAGCATGTTGCTTAAAAAAAGGTTTGATTATTATCCTCGTGCTCTTTTTGAACCTTGGCGCGACCTTGCTCGTCACAGTGAATTAGTGTTAGAAAAAAATATCTTAATACGCTACACAGCACCGATTTATTTTTTTGTCAGTAAAGACAATCCTCTTTTAGCTGAGCGAATTGAATATGGTTTACGAGTCGCCATCGATGACGGCAGCTTCAATACCATGTTCTATAATCACCCCATCACCGATGGCATGCTCGAAAAATCCGAACTCGACAAGCGTAAAGAATTTGTTCTACATAATCCCTTGTTGTCAGAAAAAAGTGCCAGTCTTCTTGATGAGCCTAAATTATGGTTAACCATCAAGGCAGCAAACGCTATTGGAGTACTACAGTATAATTAAGCGTCCAATCTATGCGATGAGCATTGGTTACGCTAAAGTTGAAGTCGTTAGCAAATAAATTATTGTGACTTAATACATTATGTTCACATGCAACAGACTGAGCACTATTGCCAGCTCCTTCTTTTAGTCATAAACCTAATTAAAAAGGTTTACATTCTTTTGCACAATAGAGGTTTAGAATCCACAGATTAACCACCATATTAATGCGAATGGCAATAACATCATGCTACAATTGGCCACAATTACGATTGAAAATATGATGCAATCATGTCCGAACTAGACATTATCGTTTCCCTAGCCTGAGATTTATATGAAGCAACTGTTAGATTTTTTACCATTAGTCATTTTTTTTGCGGTTTACAAGTTCTATGATATTTACGCCGCTACAGGAGTATTGATCGCGGCAACAGCGCTTCAACTTGTGATCACTTATCTGCTTTATAAACACATTGAAAAAATGCATTTAGCCACCTTCGCCTTGGTCACTGTGTTTGGCTCACTCACACTGTTTTTCCATGACGATGCCTTTATCAAATGGAAAGTCAGTATCGTTTATGCCTTATTCGCCATAGGACTAATTGCCTCACAAATGATGGGCAAACCTGCGCTTAAAAGCATGCTTGGTAAAGAAATGAAAGTTGACGATAAAATATGGGCTCAAGTCACGTGGTATTGGGTTGGATTTTTTGTCTTATGTGCCTTTGCTAATATTTACATTGCGTTTAATTTACCTCTGGAAACCTGGGTAAACTTCAAAGTGTTTGGCCTAACCGCCCTCACCTTAATCAACACCGTTATTACGGTCGTTTATTTGTATAAAAATATGCAAGATGACGATTCGCAAACAACTGATGGTCAATAAGCATTCATGTAAAATAAAATCAAATAAAGGAAGCAACGATATGTGGTATATGATTTCATCTCAAGATGTGGAAAACAGTTTAGACAAACGCTTATCTGTTCGCGCTGAACATTTAGCCCGTTTACAAGATTTAGCTGATGAAGGCCGTTTATTAACTGCCGGACCACATCCTGCTATTGATAACGAAAACCCTGGTGAAGCAGGCTTTACCGGCTCATTAGTTATTGCCGATTTTGCCTCATTAGAAGATGCACAAGCATGGGCTGATGTGGATCCTTACATTGGTGCTGGTGTGTATAAAAGCGTTATTGTTAAGCCATTTAAACGAGTGCTCCCATAATGAAGATTGTTTCTTTTAACATTAATGGCATACGTGCTCGACTGCATCAATTACAAGCACTTATAGACAGCCACGCGCCTGACATTATTGGCTTACAAGAAACCAAAGTGCACGACGAAGCCTTTCCGGTTGCAGATGTTGAGGCAATGGGCTACAAAGTTCATTACCATGGCGGCAAAGCACATTATGGCGTAGCCATGCTGTCAAAAGCTGAACCCATTAGCATTATTAAAGGTTTTGAATCTGATAATGAAGATGCTCAGCGTCGACTTATTATTGGCCAATTTAAACAAGATAATGGCCGAGTATTAACGGTATTCAATGGATATTTTCCACAAGGTGAAAGCATTCACCACGAAACAAAATACCCGGCTAAACGTAAGTTTTATCAAGACTTAATGCTATATTTAGAGAAACATCACCAACCAAGCGATGACATAGCAATCATTGGTGATATTAATATATCGCCCACCGATTTAGATATCGGCATTGGTGAAGTGAACGCTAAACGTTGGTTAAAAAGCGGAAAATGTAGCTTCCAACCAGAAGAACGTGAATGGTTAGCACGTTTACAACAATGGGGCTTTATTGATAGTTTCCGCCAATTGCATCCAGATCGCACTGAACGTTACTCGTGGTTTGATTATCGTAGTAAAGGCTTTGATGATAACCGTGGTCTGCGCATCGACGTGATATTAGTGACCGACTCATTAGTTTCACGCGTCGTCGAATCTGATGTCGATTACGAATTACGCGCGATTGAGAAACCGTCCGATCATGCGCCCATTTGGACTACGTTTAGTTAATCGTTAGGGTGCTGACATAACCTAGCCCCGACATCGCTTAGCAACAAAAAAGCTATAAGCAATCTTGCTTATAGCTTTTTTAGTTTTACAGCATTCCTTCACCACCGGCTAAGCTTGATAGCTTGATAGTTTGATAGTTTGTCAACACGCTAACATGAGCAGAGTAAACGACTCACGTTAGTATATTACAGGCCAAATAATCGCCCTTAAAAGGTTGCTGCTATAAAAATCAAATAATGGCTAAGCATGCATATTAGTAACCCAAGTCATTATCATCACTACTATGCCATCTTTATCGAGCACCTTAACTAACTATCACTGAACGTTGTTATGGGCTGCTTGATACAAAATTAAATTCTATATTGACTTAAAATCGCCGCTAAACCTTGAGATGATTGATGTAAATCTTTCGCTAATATTCCGGCATGTTTTGCAGTACTGCGAATCGTCTCCGATTGCTGACGGATTTGATTAAGTTGCGAGGCAATATCACCAGCTGAGACACTTTGCTGCTCCGCAGAGGCGGCTATCTGGCTACTCATATCAAACACGGCATTAATCGACTCAGCCATGTCGGTAATATCGTCACCGACCGCTTTAATACTTGCACTGCCCTGATCGGCTTCGGTAACAATCACATTGGTAATGCTGGTCAGTTTTTTAGAACCTTGTTGTAAGCCTTCAATCATATTTTGAATTTCAACGGTCGCTTGTTGAGTCCGCCCTGCAAGAGTGCGTACTTCATCAGCCACCACAGCAAAACCCCGGCCTTGCTCACCGGCACGCGCCGCTTCAATGGCTGCATTTAACGCTAATAAATTAGTTTGTTCAGAAATACTTTCAATGGTAGTAACTGCAACATTAATTTGGGTGGCATCATGAGATAACTGCTCTACAGATGAAAATGCTTCAGCAATACGCTCAGACAAATAGCCAATCCGCTTAACTGCATCATTAATCTTGCCCTGACTCTGAACCATTTGGGTAGCATTTTGCTTAGTGTTCAAAGATGCATCACTCGCATGATGTGATACATCTGCAATGGCTCCGGTCATTTGATCCATGGCATGCGCTACAGAATCTAAATAATGATGTTGCTGATCAATTAAGTCATCATTAGTGTTAGCTTGATGATTAAACTCATTGGCGGCAGTCGCTAGGGTGTCTGCATTACTACGAATAGCGGTCACCATTTCACTCATATTATTAGCACAGCGATCAATTTCATTGGCGATTAAACTGAAATCGTCAGTACCAAAGAAGTTTAATCTCAAGGTTAAATCACCATCAGCTAACCGTTTGATAGCCATGTACATATCCCATAAACCGCCGCCTAACGAGGTTGAGATCCAGTAACTCAGTTGAAATAATGGTAGCAAGCCAACTAATGCGATGATTAGCATAAAATAGCTTTGGCTTAATGGTTCCTGTTCCCAGGATTGAACATTTTGACTCACGCTTAGAAACTGATCGCCGACACTCGCTGATGCTGTAACTTGATCACCACTGCGAAAAGTATTATCACGACCAGATAACTGTAATTGATGAGTTTGTGCAAATTGCTCCAGAGCAGTATTTGTTAAGCCTTGATTATTGGCAACCGAGGCATAACTTTCAGCACTTGCTTTAACCCGCTGTAATGATGATTGAGCAATTAAATCATTCGTTTGTTGGTAATTCATCAGAGCAATAACACTGGTGATCAATGCAACCAGCGAACACACCACCCAAAATTTTCCATTCAGGCTAAATTTAATCAAAATTGCATCAATGGTTCTAAACTGAATTTGCTTCATATAAGCTTCCTAAGGCAATGCATTACTATCTCAAATATGAGAATAAGATTAAATAAACAACAGCACCCACTCAATCTGAATCAATACTAAAATTCATTAACGATTCAATTGAGAGTGATTTTAAATTATCGTTAAAAAAAACAATGCCTAAGTGCGAATACACTTAGGCATTTAGCTTATTTATTATCGGCTTAAGCGCAGTAAACTTAAGTGTTGTAGCTCACGAAAATGGCTAAACCGATAAAAATTTATTAAGCGGTAAATCGCGATATCGTATCCCCGTTGCCGCAAAAATGGCATTGGTTAAACTTGGCGCAACTGGAGGCACACCGGGCTCACCGACACCAGCAGGCTTTGCTATCGACTCAATAATATAAGTGTCAATCTGTGGCGATTGCGGCATACGCAATAAGGGATAGTCATGAAAGTTAGATTGTTCGACTTTACCATCTTTAAAGGTAATTTCGCCCATGGTCGCTAAACTTAAACCAAAAATGATCGCACCTTCTAATTGTGATTTCACTCGATCAGGATTAATCACTCTCCCAGCATCCATCACCGCAATAGATTTCAAAACTTTAAGCTGTTTATCTACCACTTCAACTAGCGTAGCAACGGCAACATAGCTAACAAAGCTGCGATGCACCGCCATACCCCAACCTTGGTTTTTAGCCGCTTTTGGGGCATCTGCCATTACGGCTTCTAACTTATCGAGCACTTTATGATAACGCCCTACATCCACCGGGTGATCGGCTAAGTCTTCACCGTAATTTCCATAGGTAAAGTTTTGGTTTTCAAACGGTTCTATGCGCGCTTTACCTAATAAATCACGCCACATTTGCACACAGGGCTTATTGGCATTTACGGCTATCTCGTCAACAAAACTGCCAATACCAAAAGCATGCTGAATATTACACACAGAACGCATCCAACCAATACGCGTATGCGCGGGCGCTTTGACGGCTTCAAGTTGAATGTGTTTAAGCGCTAACGGTACGTCACTAAAACCTAAGTCGAGCTCACCAGCTGAAGGGTATTCAACCCCTTCGGCAAATGTTGAACTGATTGACGGAAAGCCTGTACGGGCTAATAGTGCGGTGGGCATCTTATTATTGTCGAGAGCGACTTGGTACATCTGCGCACTGATAGCATGATAATAACCATTCTGAATTTCGTCTTCACGGCTCACATACTTTGACGGGTTTATTGAGCTTTTGCGATAAAATGGCGGCTTCAACACTAAAGTCAGGCTTAGATTTACGCCCAAAACCACCACCCAGTAAAGTCACGTTAACGGTAACTTGCTCTTCTTTTAACCCTAATGCACCAGCCACATTTTGCTGGGTACTTTGTGGGGTTTGGCTCGAAGCCCACAACTCACATCCATTGGCGGTTACATTTGCTGTTGCTACTGGTGGCTCCATCATGGCATGGGTCAAATAGGGCACAGTGTAAACAGCCTTAACTGTTGACGCTTCAGGCCAATCAGTGACTGACTCACCTAACTGGCGCATTACTTTACCTGGTTGGTTTACTCTCTCGACCAAGCCCTGCAGGTATGTGTCTGAATTGTGGCTATCATTAATCGATTTAGACCAGGTAATCACCAACGCTTTACGCGCTTCAATCGCACTCCAACTGTTAGTGGCAATCACTGCGACGCCGCCTAAAGCCTGAAATAATGGTGCACCTTTCGGAACGGGTAAGGTAATAATGTCAACCACCCCGGCTATTTTACGGGCTTTGGTGTCATCAAGACTCAGCACATCACTGCCTAATACTGGCGGACGAGTGATACTGGCATACAACATACCGTCTAATTTAATGTCATAGCCGTAAATCGCTTTGCCCGTGAGCATGGCATCCATATCGACAATAGTATGAGATTGACCAATATGGGTAAATTCACTTTCTGGCTTTAGCACTACAGAATCTAATTCTGGCATCGATAATCTCGATGCCGCTACAGCCAACTCACCGTAACTAAGGCTTTTGTTACTGCCTTTATGATGGATCTTATGGGCTTTAGCATACACCTCAGTAACCGGAACTTGCCAAATTTGCGCCGCAGCTTGTTCAAGCATGGTTCTTGCGGTCGCGCCCATTTGACGCATACGATGATAATGCTTACGAATACTGCGGCTACCATCAGTATTTTGGCTGCCATAGCCCTTATCCGCTAAGCCTTGCACCACCACAACCTTATCCCAATCAGCTTCTAACTCGTCAGCCAAAATTTGCGGTATGCCTGTTCTAATGCCTTGCCCCATCTCAGAACGATGACAAGTCAAATACACTTTATTGTCTTCACCGATAGCAACAAACAAGTTCATCAGCGCTTGCTTGTCTTCAGCTAAGGCCATTGGGCTCCAACTTAAACTGGTTGCCCCTAGGGCGAGTCCACCACCGACTGCACCAAATAACTTTAATACATTACGGCGACTAATATTCTCAACAGCTGTGAATGTGGTCATGATCACGCCTCCGAAGCCGATTGAATGGCGGCTTTTATCCGTGGATAGGTACCACAACGACAAATATTACCCGACATCGCATCAAGGATTTGGGTTTCAGTCGGTTTAGGCGTGCTGGTGAGTAAGGCTGCGGCAGACATTAACTGCCCAGCCTGACAATAACCACATTGCGGCACATTATGCGCTAACCAAGCTTGCTTTAGTTTTTCAGCCTCAAGACCTTCAATAGTGGTAACTTGCTTACCCTGAACTTGCTTTAAGCTGGTTAAACAACCACGCATTGGACTGCCGTCAACATGGATAGTGCATGCACCACAAAGCCCTGCTCCACAACCAAATTTAGTGCCGGTTAGACCTAATATGTCACGCAATGCCCAAAGTACTGACATATTCGGGTCGGCATCAAGGGTAAAATCCTTTCCATTGACCATCAATTTTTGTGTTGGGGTTGTCATAATCAATCCTTATTATCTAACCAACGTACTAAGTCAGCAGGTGTATCAATATCAAATTGCGCTTGTTCCATCACAATAATGTTCAAGCTATTATTTTTATCATTTTGTTTTAAAATGCTTTTTGCACCATTATCGCCATCAAGAGACATCAATATTTTAATATCTTCAGCTGAAAAGATAGCAGGTACACCTACGCTATGCAGGTAAAAAGCACAGCTAGTTAACTTATTATGGATATACGCTTGGATCAATTGTAAATAATCACTGCTTTGTAATGCGACTTGGTCGGCTAACACCACCAGTAAAGCATCCGCCTGTTGCGTTTGAGCATATTGGCCAGCAAGTTTCACTGAACTGGACAAACCTAAATGCCAATCATGATTAATAATTCGCTGATGATTGGCCGTTATCGCTAACACTTCATCGGTTTGATGGGCACCCAACATCACCACCGCAGGTGCAATACCTGCCGTTTGAGTCACCACATCAAGAGTCTGTAAGCTGTGTGCCAGCAAACTTTGTTCGCCTTGCACTTTAGCAACAATTTTAGCGCTGTTAAATCGGCTGCTTGCCCCAGCAGCTAGGATCACTGTAACTATGTTTGCCGTCATTTACGTATCAACTCGCTAAGACAGCATTACAGTATCAAGACTGGTTATCTTGCTTTGATAAAGTACGCCATGGCACTGGGACAATATGCTCAGTCCAACCGAACCAGGCAGCTCGCCCCCTAATGCCAACCCTGCTGGTGCCGAAAAATAACCACTAAAGTCATCGATATTAAGTTCAGCCATGCTCAACACCTTGTCACGGCGGTGAGTCGGACCTAATAATGAAATATACGCTAGGGATAAAGTTTGCAGTACCTGTAATGTTTTAGCATCAATCTGTAAATTATGACTCATCACAAAGGCTGCATCTAAACTGGCCAACAGTGAGCTTGACACATCCTTGGTCGCTTTTTTGATGATCTGGCAGCCAGGAAAATCATAAGTGCGTGCATACGCAGTACGTTCATCAAATACAGTGACTTTCCAACCTAACGTTTGCGCCATTTGCGCAATTGGTTGGGCATCTAAACCGCCACCAAAAATACCAATATGCACAGGTGGCCTGATTGGAATATGTAACACTGAGTGATCTTCAAAGGCTTCTTTGTGGGTTTTAGTATTGAGAGTGATAACGGTAGCTTGCTCTGATTTTTGTTCAACAAAGTGACCACTGAGTTGGTCGGCCGGCGTGCCATCAGCAACGATATCAATTTGATATACACCTGAATGACTGCGCATCAAAGCATCATGAACACTCACTAAACCAAGATAATTGTTAGATTTATTCAACGACACCATCATGATATTAACGATGCCACCACAGCCAAGTTGATAACTGGTATCAGACTCGTCAGTTGCATCATAGGTTAACTGAATAACTTGCTGAGTTTGAATCGCACGTTGCGCGTGACGACGGAGATCCGCTTCAAGGCAACCACCACTTAACATTCCTAAGCTTTTGCCCATGGGATGAAATAGCATTATTGCGCCTGGTTTACGGTAAGAAGAGCCTTGTACTTGAGTGAGAACGGCGAGTACCCAGTCTTCTTGATAAGAAGGTAACCAGGTATCGAGTAAATCAACGAGGTGTTGAACCATTTGAACTGTCCATCATATGTAAACGCATACTCTTAAGCTAACAGACTGGGTTTACAATGCAAAGAATCAATAGTTTCAACTTATTAATAAATATCCTCAACGACCTAATTGTGTAGAAAAGTGTTAATCAAATAACTGATCCGCAACAAAAGGGTTATGTTGTCGTTCATCTGCAAACGTCGACATTGGGCCATGACCAGGAATAAAACTCACATTGTGACCTAATGGCCATAACTTAGTGGTGATTGATTGAAGTAAGTCTTGATGATTGGATTGCGGGAAATCGGTACGACCAATTGAGCCACGAAAAAGCACATCGCCCACCCAGGCTAAATTAGCAAAAGCATTATAAAAAATAATGTGTCCCGGTGTGTGTCCAGGGCAATGCAAAACTCGTAAATGTTGCTCACCAACACTTAACTCATCATCTTCATTAAGGTATTGGGTTGGCTCAAAAGCTTCTACACGCGGAAACCCAAAGTTTTGACTTTGTTTAACCAAGTTTTCTAACCAAAATTTATCCGCAATGTGCGGACCAATGATCGGAATAGCTAATTCGCTCGCCAATGCCGCCGCCCCACCAACATGATCAATATGCCCATGGGTTAATAATATTTTTTCAACCGTTAAGCCTAACTTAGCCACCTCGGCTAAAATCCTATCAATGTTACCACCAGGATCAACTACCGCAGCCTTCAAGGTCTTTTCGCACCAAATAACACTACAATTTTGCTGAAAAGGCGTTACGGGGATGATTTGATACTTCATTGACAACCTCGTTGTTTAATAATCAGTGGCTAATTATCGGTTAATTCTACCTAGGCAGATTTGATCTAGATAGCTATTTAAGATGATTTGCATCAAGTTAGTGATTGTTAATCATTAACATGGCTCATAAAATAACGTTACTTACGGCTGAATAAGCTTGATATCACCATTAATCATGACCCAATAGGCATTTTATGCACACAGAACTCACCTTAGCAGACATTGTTGCTCGTAAGCACTTTTTCTCGGTGCCATTAGATTATCAACAAAGTCCCAGTAAACAGATTACGGTTTTCGCTCGGGAAATTGTTAGTGTTGAAAACCAACATAAAAAACTGCCTTATTTAGTATTCTTTCAAGGTGGGCCAGGATTTGGTGCCGTCAGACCGATCAGCAATAACGGCTGGATAAAACGTGCGTTAACTGAATATAGAGTGTTATTGCTCGACCAGCGGGGCACCGGATTATCAAGCCCAATCAATGCCACCAGCTTAAGTTATATGAACGCCACCGACCAGGCTGATTATTTAAGTTTTTTCCGTGCCGACAACATTATTCGCGATGCAGAATATATTAGAGCCAAACTATCCCCAGACCAACCTTGGAGTATTTTAGGCCAAAGCTTTGGTGGCTTTTGTGTGCTGCATTATTTGTCTGCCGCGCCTGAAGGCCTAAAAGAAGCCTACATTACTGGCGGCATACCTTCACTTAGCCGCCCTGCTGATGAAGTATATCAAGCGACATATCAACGAGTCATCGCCAAAAACAACGACTTTTTCAAACGCTTTAGTGATGCCCGCAGCTTAGTTGATAACTTAGCCAGCCACCTTTATCAAAACAAAGTGTACTTAGCCACAGGTGAATTACTGACAGTTGAAATGTTGCAATTGTTAGGGATTAATTTAGGCATGGAACAAGGGCCAGAAGCGGTCTACTATTTGCTTGAACAAGCCTTAATCGAAACACCTCACGGTATTGATGTTAATCCGTTATTTTTACATCAATTTAGTCATTTCCTCGACTACAGCACTAACCCTATTTTTGCTTTATTGCACGAATCTATTTACTGTCAACATAAGGCTTCAGCGTGGGCGGCCCATCGAGTGAGAGCGCAGTTTGAACAATTCAATTACCGTCCGAATAAGCCATTATTGTTTACAGGTGAAATGATTTACCCATGGATGTTTGCTCAATTTGAAGCATTAATGCCATTACAACCTGCAGCCGACTTAATTGCGGCTAAGAAAGATTGGCCGGCTTTATATGACCTTGAAACGTTAGCGAATAATAAGGTTCCGGTAGCAGCCGCTATTTACAGCAACGACATGTTTGTCGAAATGCAATACAGTCTAGAAACCGCTAAGCAAGTCAACAATCTCAAGTATTGGCTCACCTCCGAATATGAACACAACGGCATCCGCATGGATGGCGAACGCATTCTTGATAAGCTTATTAGCCTCAACCGCGGTCATTGTTTACGTTAATGCATCAATCAACCAAGTTTGTGTGATGAAAATAAACTGGCATAAGCTTAACTAAAACAAAGCGATAAACCTAAAGTCACCGTCCGAAGAGTCAGAAATAGCATGATGAGAACCCTGTGGTAACATCATGCTATTTATCACATATAACGGCGTCAGAAGCTTTTCACATCAGATGTACTCTCTGGGCTATGAGGTGATTGTTATTATGATATGGAAGATCAACACCTTGGCGGAATTGATGGAGTGATCAACAAGGGCAAGCAGTGTTCCCCTTGTTGATCCTCTGTGGGCGAAGCGCTACAACGTTAATATTTTCTAACCAAGGTTTGTTCGACATTGAAACGAATAAAATCAATATCAAAGCCTATTTATACGACCTGTAATACTTGCTCTTTAGCCAAACGAGATTTAGGTAACTTAGCGTTATAGTCTTCATCCGAATGATGATAACCAAATGCTAATGCAACTTCACACACATAACCGCCAAGTTCTTCAGCAAAAATTTCACCTAGCAACTCACTGTCTACGCCTTCCATCGGCGTAGAATCAATACCAAGGCGAGCTAAAACATGCATAGTATTACCTAATGCTAAATAGGTTTGTGACTTAGTCCATGCCGCATTGTTGCCCGCTTCATCAGTGTTTAAATCAACAAATGCGTATCCACCAAATGCAGCTTCGCGATCTTCAGGCTTAGTACGGCCATCGATAATGCCTTGATCAACCACTTTGGCATAATCTTCACGGGTATACTTAGGGTTATATGCAAACAATATGGTATGTGAGGCCGCTTTAGCATGCGGTTGGTTAAACTGAAACTTGTTAGCATAAGAGTCATGTAGGCGTTCTTTTGCTTGATCACTTTCAATCACGATAAATTTCCATGGTTGAGAGTTAATAGATGAAGGTGATAACACCATTGCGTCATAAATGATGGCTAAATCTTGTTGTGATACGCGCTTAGTCGCATCATAACGTTTGGCGGTGTAACGTTTTTCTAAATCAGTAATAATAGCGTTGGTCATGTCAGACTCCATATTAATTTTAAACACTCAGAGAAAGAGTTAGCAGTGAAACGACATGTCGTAATGTTATCGATTAACCTACAATCTGGCTCAATAGACTTGATACGAACAATATAAAACAGCAAAACAATATTAAAAAAATTGAGTAAATACACTATAAGACGGTTATGGTGCCAAAACATGGGGTTTTCAAGGTTTATCACTAACTAAAGTTCGATTAGGCTATTCGACCAAACCGCCCAAAGAAACGATATACTGCGGGCATAAAGTCATTCAGATTTTCAATCCACCTAGCGACTTTAGCTGCCGCATACAGTGCCATGATGGCAAGGTTATCGGGTGTATTTTGCCATTAAGCAGACAAAGAAAAACAGCCAACAAATGTTAGCTGTTTAGATAAGCGTCATAGCCTTAAATATTAGCCATGCAGTAATTAGCTTTCAGTTACCACAGCACGATAGCCGCCTTGATGTTCGTCGACGACAAACTCAATAAAGTGCTGAATACTATCAAGGCTATCTTCTTGATAATGTGACACATACAACAATTGGCTCAAGTGCTCTTTAGCGATGAGTTCAAGGGCATTTTTAATCAATCTTCGGCCTAGGTAATCTAAGCCTTGGTAAGGCTCGTCAAGGATCAATAACGTTGGCTGTTTCACAATAGCGCGAGCAATGAGCAACAAGCGTTGCTGGCCATATTCTAATTGTCTAAAGGCCGTTTTACTCAACTGACCCATGTGTAAAATGGCTAACCATTCGGATGCGATAGCTAACTGTTGTGCTGTCGGTTGTTGATACAAACCAATCGAGTCATAAAAGCCCGATACAATCACATCTAAGGCACTGCAATTAACTCTATACTGTAAATGTAACGCTGATGACACCATGCCGATATGCTTTTTTATCTCCCAAATACTCTCGCCTGAGCCTCTTTTTTTACCAAAAATATCAATGTCGTTACTGTAACATTGTGGATGATCGCCAAAAATAAGCCCTAGCAAAGTACTTTTACCACAACCATTTGGGCCTTTAACTTGCCAATGTACGCCATTATCGATGCGCCAATTAACCCCAGAAAAAATCACTTTGTCACTGTAAGCCACTCGGCCATTGTGTAACTGAAAAACCGGATTTGCGAATAAGGGCTTATGTCTGTGACGACGAATAAGCGCCAACATATCTTCACTTTGTTGGCCTGATTGCGCCGTAAGTTGACTAATCAGCGGATGATTATCCCACTCAGTCTTAGTCATTATGCTGTCTAACGCGCCATGATTAAATATCGCAACATGCTCAATCCAGTCAGGCATATCCTCTTCACGTGACACGACCACCAGCATTTGTACCGTTTGCGATAACAACTGTAAATATTGACTTAACGCTTGTCGATGGCCCACATCAAGCCCTGCATAAGGTTCGTCGAGGACTAAAAATGGTACTTGGTTTGCCACAGCACGGGCCAGCATGACTCGGCGACTTTCACCGGTAGAAAGCTGAGTAAACTGGCTATCGCTTAACCGAGTGAGATCCAGCTGTTCTAATAAGCGCTTTGTCAGTGCGTGATCATCACATTGGGTAAAGATCACCCCATAAACGCTAGTATTAGGGTCGATGTAGCCTAAAGCCTCGCTGTCATCTTGATCAAGAATCTGTTCGAGTAACAGCTGCTGTTCATGCAGTGATACCAAAGCGACCTGCGAGTAGTCAACACCCGATAGTATGCCAGAATAGGCCAAAGCGTTATCTTGTGCTTGCTGAGTCAATAACTGGCCCAATATGGCGCCTAAATCACCTTCGGTACTAAACACGCCCCAAGATTGTTGTGATTCAATGAGCCAATCTTCAATGTTCATGGTGACACTAGACGAACGGCATTGCAGCTGAATAAACCGAATTTCATTGTGGCGCTTATCCCTGTCTATTAATACTGATTCTTCACCAGAGTTTATCTTCTGAGTGTCTCACAGGAGTCTTAAAAAAATCGACAAAAAAAGTAGAACATTTTGGTTCTACTTTGCGATTAAAATCACTTCAGTTGATCACACTGACGATTATTCACGAAAACGGCCATTTCATGTAGCGTAGATTCAATTATCGCACCCTCTGCCATTGCTACATAATCAGCTTAATACTAAGTCTGCATAGACTTGGCATAATTCACGGCTCGGCCAGATTTCATAAAACATAAAATCAGCCTGGTTAGCATCACCTTGCTGTATCGTGTTTATTGCTCCTCAAACTTGTATTTTGCCTACTCAAGCTTGCTCCTCTACTTTTGAGAAGATGTGAATAGGTTACTGGCAATAATCTTTCTTTGACACCTGACTGTTTTAAACCATGTCGTCGCAAGTGAAGTCTGGAAAATCAACAATGTGCCAAGGCCGATTTTTAGGGCTATGTCTAAAGCGTATGTATCTTTTAGTAACATCAATTATGACTGCCCCTTAAAAGCGCTCGATTAGACAAATTTTAGTGGTTTAACATTTTTGTCCACTGTTTGTATTTTAGTAAATAAAAAGTTCAATATGTCTCATTAGGGAAGCAATGGGTTATACATAACACTCCTTTTAAGCCTAAAAGTTAATATTTATCTTTGACTGTAAAAACCACATAACTAGAGATGTATACATTTAATACCCAAACATCATTGTCGACAATAATTATATATTTAACCTAAATAAAGTGTTAATCTCTAATATAAATTAACATTGTCGACAATATGGTAGTAAAACATGTGGTACAACATCTTTGGAAGTATCAATACACTTTTTATTTTCGTGAGCTTATATGGGATATATGCACAACTAAATAAAATTTGGCTCCGCTCTCAAAATGGTGAGAAGCATCCAACTGACGTTTTATCTCAAAACCAATTTACGGTTAGTTTTCTTGCATATTTTTCTTTTTTTGTTTACGGATATAGCATTGAACCCTTCAATCATTACATCGTCTGGCCAAGGCTAGCGGCCTCTCTAATGGTTGCAGCTATACTGTTTGAAATGTGGAAGGACAGAAGATCTGGTTCGGCTTTATCATGTCTTATCTTGATATATGCAAGCTTCATGTTAGGTGGCGTAGGATTGGCACTTAACGACACGATGCATGATGATAGTAAGAATATTTCTACTATATTAATTTTAGCTGTCACTGTATTTTTAGCTCAAGGATATGTTCATCAAATTAGATTAATACTAAAATCAGGCCATACTGGCGCTGTTGATATCCGTATGAGTCAATTTATTCTATTGATGGATATATCAACTATCGCATTTTCTTGTGCTATAGGCCTAAAAGAAAGTTGGCCGTTATTAACTTTAGCTTGTGTAAGCGGAGTCACTAAACTGGTTATAATGTATTTGTTTCATTGGGTTAAAGTAAGCTCTACTGCGAAGTTGAGACGAGCTGAATCATATTAACCATCATAAGAGCTGTATGCCTGTTGGTTAATTTCAATTAATGATTACCTAAAAATATATGCACACCGCCATCATTAACGGCTCTCATTAGCGATTTTCACCGATTGCCACCCTGTTAACTTTTCGCTTTAGTTTTCTTTTTATATGGCTTTTTAAAGCTGCGCTTTGGTGCACTGCTGGCAACACCTTGTAATGCAGAAGGTAATTGACTCGATGCTTGGGTAATTAGGTTATCTAATTGGCTGAGTAATGGCTGCATAAACGCATCATACTTAAGCCTTTTTTGACTGATGGCATCGAGGCTATTTTCCCATAATGCGGTCATGTCTGGTGTGGTTGCAGATTCAGGTAAACTGCGGATCAAACCAACACCCACAGGTGTAGCCAGTATTGATTTACCTTGGCGAACTAAATAACCGCGCTTAAACAGTAATTCAATAATCCCAGCACGAGTCGCTTCAGTGCCTAAACCATCAGTTTCTTTAAGAATTTTCTTAATATCGCTGTTTGTCACATAACGGCTAATGCCAGTCATCGCGCGCCTAATAATGTCGCGTCGGTAAAATGCTTCGGCGCTTGAGTCATTTTTTCTAGTAATTCACCACGCTCACATTGGAGTATTTGCCCTTTAACCAGCGGCGGTAATGATTGTACCGTGTCGTCGTTATCATCATCGCTGCTAGTTGAACTAGAATTAGAACTCGCTTGATTTACTGCAGCCGACCGCTTATACAGTTGTTTCCAGCCTAAGCTTTTGTCTTGACGCGCTTTAGTGGTAAACAAGCCTCCAGCAATAGTCACTTCCACAGCAGTTTCAGCATACATATAAGCTGGATAAAACTGGGCTAAATATTGCCTCGCAACGTGTTGGTATAACTTGGCTTCGTTACTGGATAACGATGACAAATTAGCAACTTTCTCTGTGGGTATAATGGCATGGTGAGCATCGACTTTACTGTCATCCCAAGCTTTAGACTTAAGCTTGGCATTTGGTGCCTCACAACCATCAACTAATGCAGCAGCACCTTTGAGTACCGCGTCCAATACTTTTGGTGCCAAAGCATGTTGCTCTTTAGGTAAATAGCGACTGTCTGAACGCGGATAGGTAATTAATTTATGACGCTCATACAAACTTTGGCAAGTATCAAGTACCTCTTTTGCCGAGAGGCCAAAACGTTTAGCTGCGTCTATTTGCAATGCTGATAAGCTATAGGGTAATGGTGGATTTTGGCGCTTATCTTTGGCTTCAAGTTTAGTCACTTGCGCTGGTTGACCATTAATACGAGCAACGACATTTTCAGCTAAGCCTTTGGCTAACACTCTGCCATCTTCATCCATGTATGGTTGGCATGCTTCACTCGGTTGCCATTTGGCGGTAAAGGTTTGTTGCTGATCGGTAACCAGATGGGCCAGCACTTCATAAAAAGACTTTGGCTTGAAATTGGCAATCTCATCATCGCGGCGCACCACTAAGCCAAGCAAAGGCGTTTGCACTCGGCCAACAGACAACACGCCTTGGTAACCCACTTTGCGCCCTTGAATGGTATAAGCACGAGTCATGTTCATGCCATATAGCCAATCAGCGCGGCTGCGGGCTAATGCAGAAGTCGATAAAGGAATAAACTCACGATTACTGCGTAACTGCCCTAACGCACGTTTGACTGCTTGTGGATTTAAATCACTAATTAATAGTCGCTGAACTTGATTGAGCTTGTCACCCTTGACGCCTAAATAAGCAATCACTTCATCCACCAGCAACTGCCCTTCACGGTCTGGATCGCCAGCATTAATGATTGCTGAGGCTTGCTTAACCAGTTTACGCAGCACAGTAAGTTGACTGCGAGTTTTGGTTTTAGGCATGAGCTTCCACGTTTGTGGCACTATGGGCAAATGTTCGAGCTTCCATGATTTAAACGCATCATCGTAAGCATCAGGTTCGGCTTGCTCCAATAAATGGCCAATACACCATGACACGCAATCACCATTGGCGGCAGTGATAAAGCCATCACCTTTTTTATGTGGTTTTGGCAGAACATCGGCAATAGCACGACCGAGACTGGGTTTTTCAGCAATATATAGAATCATAATCCATTATTAGGGTGCTAAAGTTCAATTAGATAAAACTCAATGGCACCGCTTAACTGTATAAATTTACAGTATAGATTAGCGCTAAATACGCCAAGCTGCAAATACGAAATAATTCACCACTTATATCGTCAAAATATTACAATACGCAGCTTAAATCCCAAACACGATGAACAGATGAAACTCGGCCAGCGTTTAGCACAAATCAACAGTATGATCCCCATGGGTTATAGCCATATTTGGGATTGTTGTTGCGACCATGGATTTCTTGGTGCGGCATTACTTGATAGGCATGCAGCAAACACGATCCATTTTGTCGATATTGTGCCGGCATTAATGCAGCAGCTAACCGCTAAGCTTGAACTTTTTTACCCATTGCAAACTGCCAATCAATGGCAAGTACATTGTGTCGATGTGTCAGCGATACCTCTGGAGCAAGACGAGCAAACCCCATTAGTGATCATTGCTGGTATTGGCGGAGATTTGATGATCGAGTTAGTGAATACACTTTGCCAATTGCACCCTAACCGTCAAATTGATTTTATCTTGTGTCCGGTCCATCACCAGTACGAACTTCGCCACCAACTCATTGAACTTGATTGCCGTTTAATTGATGAAAAACTGATTGAAGAAAATCGCCGCTTTTATGAAATTATCCATGTGAGGCGTGACAGTCCATCATCACGAATAGCAGGTGATAGTGAAAGTGATAGTTCTACCACTAAGATTAGCGCTGTGGGCGATAAATTTTGGCAATGTAACAATGACCACGAGCGCAATATTGCTATACGATATTTACACAAAGTGCTGACTCACTATCAAAAAATAACCCTGTCGAATCCGCAAAAAGCATCACAGGCGTTGCAAGATTATCTAGCAATTAAAGCACAAGTCGAGCGTAAAGAACGGACGTCGACCTCCGAGTGTACGGCGCTATTTTAGAAGCAGGATCCCGGCTCAAAAGCATTACCGAGATGACGGTAAAAGGAATCATATCTGGTTGACGATAAAAGTAATCGCTATCTGATTGAAAGTGTAGAAAATATATTCATTTGACGATTAAAGCCATCTATATCTGATTGAAGGTATAGCAGACATATTCGTTTGACGATGAAAGCAATCGATATCGGATTGATGCTGTAATAATCATATCTGGTTGCGGTGATAGCAATCGCTATATGATTGAAGGCGTCCTAATGATGTCTGATAGAAGGTGTAGACAATATTGCTGGATGGTCATATATGAAAGCGAGCCCTTAAATCCGGTGCGCTTGTATTATCAGGTTATCACTTACTATCGTTCTTTATCGCTTTTATAGCCTCTAGCCGCGAAGCGACCTAGTATCGAGATATCTATCTTGTTATCGCCTGTTATCGCCTGTTATCAAGTAATACCGAGTGTTTAAAGCGGACATAAAAAAACCAGCATTTTCATGCTGGTTTTTTATGGCTATGAAAACCTGGTTAGCTTATGGATGACACTCGTTGTGCATTTCTAAGTTAGTTCCAATGTCTTTTGAGCGGTTAGCTTTGGCATCATCATTACGTAATTGTGTTAAATGGTCCAAGTAAGCTTGGTCAACGTCATTAGTAATGTAATGACCATCAAACACTGATGTTTCAAAACGTTTAATCTCTGGATTTTCCATTCTTACGGCTTCAATTAAGTCGCTTAAGTCTTGGAAAATAATGCCATCGGCACCAATGATTTTAGCAATTTCGTCAGCATCACGACCATGAGCAATAAGCTCATTTGAGGTCGGCATATCGATACCATAGACATTCGGGAAACGGATTTCAGGAGCTGCTGATGCAAAGTACACTTTCTTTGCTCCTGCTTCACGCGCCATTTCAATGATCTGCTCAGACGTAGTACCACGTACTATTGAGTCATCAACTAATAGTACGTTTTTGCCTTTAAATTCAGTGTTAATCGCATTCAATTTACGACGAACTGATTTTTTACGTTCTTGCTGACCAGGCATGATAAACGTACGACCAATGTAACGGTTTTTAACAAAACCTTGGCGATACGGTAGATCCATGCAACGGGCAATTTCTAAGGCGATATCACACGAGGTTTCAGGAATAGGAATCACCACATCAATGTCATGATCTTCCCATTCTTTCTTAATTTTTTCGCCCAACTTGGCGCCCATGTTTACACGACTAGCATAAACAGACACTTTATCAATGCTCGAATCAGGACGTGCAAAATACACGAATTCGAAAATACACGGAGCATAGCTAGGATCTGCAGCACATTGACGGGTAAATAATTGCCCATCAAGTGAAATATAAATTGCTTCGCCAGGTGCCACGTCACGCATCACTTCAAAGCCAACTGCGTCTAAAGCAACACTTTCTGAAGCAACCATATATTCAGTGCCGGTAGGCGTTTCATGCTTACCAAGTACCAATGGACGGATACCAAATGGGTCACGAAATGCAACTAAACCTTGACCGATGATCATGGCCACTACAGCGTAAGCACCGCGGGTTTGCGCATGCACTTTGGCAACAGCATCAAACACTTCATCAGCACTTAAGGTTAAACTGCGCGTTTCTTGTAACTCATCGGCTAACAGGTTTAACAAGATTTCGGAGTCAGAAGTAGTATTAACATGACGACGCTTTGTCACTAGGCTTTCAGCCAGTTCAATCGTATTAGTCAAGTTACCGTTATGTGCTAACGAAATACCAAATGGCGAGTTAACATAAAACGGTTGAGCTTCTGATGCACTCGAGCTACCAGCAGTAGGATAACGAACATGTCCAATACCGGCATTGCCTTGTAAACGCTGCATATGTTTAGGCTCAAACACATCTTTGACTAAGCCGTTTGCTTTACGTAAACGAAACGCATTCATGTCAACAGTCACAATACCTGCTGCGTCTTGACCACGATGTTGAAGCACAGTTAGCGCATCATAAATGGTCTGATTAACTGTTGATTTTCCTACTATTCCGACGATACCACACATGGGTAAGGTTCCTCACTGTAAAGTGTTTTATGTTTATATTTGGGGTACAAAGCTTGACGTGTTTTCCAGATAGTTAAAAAACCACTGAATAACCACACCAAATTCAGGTACAAGTACAGAATCGTGCCACCATTTAGAATCTGGAAATGCTGTAAACGCATCCATGAAAAACAGTAAAGCACTAACGATCAACGCGCCACGAATGGCACCAAAACACAGGCCTAACACTCGGTCTGTGCCCGATAAGCCTGTTTTGGCCACTAACTGGCCGAGTAAATAATTAACGAGTGCCCCTAAGATCAGGGTAATGATAAAAAGAATAGCAATCGCCACACCGTTTCTGACTAACTCGTCCTGCATTTGGGTTAAATGAGCAGCAAGATCGAGGTAAAACTGGCTAGCTATAAAGAATGCAGCAAACCAAACCACAAGAGACATGGCTTCTTTGGCAAATCCGCGGATCAAACTGATTACAGTTGATAACCCGATGACGATAATAATTGCGTAATCAATCCAAACCATGAAGATGGGGATCCGGTATAGGGTTCAAGACGGCGGGATTCTAACAGAGACAGAGATGTTTCTCACCTCTGATTGTACAAATTATTCTTGCGTGATTAAGAACAATCAAATTGTAAATATTAATCACCCAAGCAAAATACCGTCTGAATAGGTTATTGTTCTTGTGGATTATAGGCAACGATTTTGCCTTTTAATCCGGTTAATTTGAATATAGGTTGCTGACGAGCTTTAAGTTTATCTTCTGATACTTCAGGGCCAACGAACACTCGGGTGAGTTTCCCCTCGACAGGTGTTTTAGGCAGTGTGTAAGCCGTAAATCCGGCTTTACGCAGTTGAATAATCAACGCTTTTACATTAGTAATATTGTTAAAACCGCCTAACTGCAGCGTAAAGCCTGCGGTGATCGGTGCAGAGGTTTTATTCGCTACCTGGACTTGAGGTTTTTTGACCGTTTTAACCAC
This sequence comes from Shewanella vesiculosa, assembly GCF_021560015.1. Taxonomy (NCBI): domain Bacteria; kingdom Pseudomonadati; phylum Pseudomonadota; class Gammaproteobacteria; order Alteromonadales; family Shewanellaceae; genus Shewanella; species Shewanella vesiculosa. Next base: position 1,731,202 of record NZ_CP073588.1, read on the forward strand.
AGCAGGCTTTTCAACTACTTGAGCCACTTCTTTAGCCGGTTCTTTGGTTGCTTCCTCTTCACCTAATGCCACAATATCGTTGCTAAGGTCTTGTGGTTCTGCAATCGTTAATACTTGGAACTCTTCTACTTTTTCAGCAGAATTAGGGCGATTTGGAGCTGTTAATCTAGCTGGTCGTAAAGGAATTTCAGTGAATTCCTCAACAACCTGAGCTTTTTTACCGTCTAATAAATCAGGTAAAAAAATCACTCCCAAGGCCACGAGTACTATGGTTCCTACCAAACGATTTTGAAATTGACGATTCAAAGCTAATTCCCTTCTTTAACCAAATGACGTTTATGATGATTTCTAAAAACGACGTCTTAAACAAATAGTGTTTATAACAATTTAAACCCTGCGACAGTATAAAAAGAGCCAAATACAATGACCACATCATCGGCTTTCACTGTCGTTTGGATCGCGTGCCATGCACTGCTGATATCAACAAACTCACTGGCACGGTCACGGCATGCATCATTAGGCAATGCTTGACGTAGAGTTTGCGCTGATGCGCCACGTGGAATATCTAAACTGACGAAGTTCCACTGACTAATTTGCTCGGCTAATGTCGCTAATACTGACGTAATATCTTTATCTTTAAGCATGCCACACAAGGCTACAATACGACGACCTTGATACGCCTGCAATTGCTGGGCTAAATATCTGGCCGCATGGGGATTATGTGCCACATCTAAGAGTACTAATGGTTGCTCACTGACTTGCTCTAATCGTCCAGCGAGTTGAGCTTGCTGCAAACCTTGGTTAATCTGCTGCTGACTAATGTGCGGCCAAATATGGCTTAGCAAGGCTACAACACTCGCCGCATTGGCCAGAGGTAGCTTTGGTACACTCAGCCCTGAATATGTTTGCTGCATCGATGTAAAATGCCATTGGTCTGAATGGCTCTGGTCTTTATGGTAATCAAACTCATGACCAACACGATAAAGTGTAGTCCCAATTTGATGCGCATATTCAGTGACGCTCATCGGCAAATCGGGTTCACCAATAATGGCCAGGCAATCGGGGCGAAACACACCGGCTTTTTCTCTGCCAACCAGTTCACGGGTATCACCTAAATATTCTTGATGATCAAGATCAATAGAGGTAAGGATCGTGGCGATGGAATCAATCATATTGGTAGCATCTAACCTGCCCCCTAAGCCCACTTCCAGAATAATCACATCGACTTTAGCAGCTTTAAACAAATATAAACCGGCTAAGGTAGCATATTCAAAAAAGGTTAATGAAATATCACCACGAGCGGCCTCAATGGCACAAAAGGCTCCAATAAGAGAGGCATCACTGGCGTCTTGCTGATTAATCTGTACTCGTTCATTGTAGTGCAGTAAATGCGGTGAGCTGTAAACACCCACCGACAAATCAGCTTGGCGTAAAATCGACGCGAGCATGGCGCAGGTTGTGCCTTTGCCATTGGTACCGGCTACAGTAATCACTTTAGCAGGAGCCAAATCAATCACCTCAAGACGCCTAGCAACAGCGCTCACTCGAGTTAATCCCATATCAATTTCACTAGGATGAATAGCCAGTAAATAATCCAGCCATTGATTTAAGCTTGATTGTTGATTAGGAACAGTAATTTCAGACGCGATTGACATAATTCAATACCATTTAACGTATGCAAACCTTAGCAGGTGTTGCAGTAATATACTCTGGGTTTAACAACTCAAAAATGACCAACATCACTTTAGTCGAGCATAAATAATGGCCCAAGAGACAACTTAGGCAGCTGATATTGCTCTGGGTAAGTCACATCGACTAAATACAATCCATTAGGTTTAGCCGTCGCAGCAGCTTGCTTGCGATTTTTCAGAGCCAACAGTTCAGAGATCCACTCAATAGGTTGATTGCCTAAACCGATTTGCAATAATGAACCCACAATATTACGCACCATGTGATGTAAAAATGCATTAGCTTGAATATCGACCATGATGTACATGCCTTGGCGAGTCACATTGACTTGATGCACATTACGAAATGGGGTTTTAGATTGACAATGCAGCGCTCTAAAACTGGTAAAATCGTGTTCACCAACAAAAAGTTGCGCAGCTTGATGCATCAATTTTTCATCAATATCGCCGTGATAATGACTCACTCCGGCACTGAGAATACCAGGCCGTAGCTTATGATTATAAATAACATAACGATAGCGTCTGGCCAATGCACTGTATCTGGCATGAAAACTGTCATCAACTTCTTTTGCCCATCTCACCGCCACACTGTTGGGTAAATTAGCATTAACGCCTTGTGTCCACGCCGTCATTGGACGTTGCACATTGGTGTCAAAATGCACCACTTGCCCAGTACCATGTACTCCGGTGTCAGTTCGTCCAGCACACGATACGGTTATAGGCTCGTTAGCCACATAACTTAACGCTTTCTCAATCTGGGCTTGCACTGAATCGACATCGAGTTGGCGCTGCCACCCACAAAACCCACTACCATCATACTCAATACCTAACGCGACCCGCATGCCTATATCCTCTACTCAATAATGGCGCGCAGTTTATCACAAAAAAACGGCGCATGTATCTGCGCCGTTTGCTTTTATATGGTCAACATAAGCCTGTATTTTAAGCCTATGAGACATCATTTAGTGGGTTAACTGAAACTGTTAATTAAATTCTTAGCTTCTAATTGTTGACGTTCATTACCATCGATTTGCACTTCTTTTAATAATGCTCGAGCACTGTCTTGATCTTCAATTTCAATGTATGCCCTGGCTAAATCAAGTTTGGCATTAACAGAGTTTTCTTCATCATCAACATCAACCATATCTGGATTGCCGATTAACGAGTTTACAGAGCCCATATCAACACTAACGTCTTTATATTGATCTGTTTTATCGTCATCTTCATCCGCATCGTTCAACAATTTATCAATATCAATGTAGCCGTTTTCACGTTCAAAACGCATTAAGTCATCATCACTGGCTTTATATGCTGAAGATTTGCTGCGTTCTTTTTCGTCAAGTGCCGCTAATGCTTCATCAACCGTTAAGTTGTTATCGCTAAGGATATAATCGTCTTCAGAGCTATAGTCATCATCATTGTCATCATCTTTTAATGACTGTGAAAATGCTGCCAATAAATCATCATCACTTACCTGTGGCTCATCGACTTCTTTTTCATCAGCCGCTGACTCAACCGCATTAAGTAAATCACTTTCCCAATCTAATAACTCAGGTTTAGGTTTGCTCGATTTAAGATCATTAAAAAAACCAGAATCTTTATTGGCCTTATTTTGCGCGACCGATGGCGGCGTATCGTCATCATCCATTTGAGCCAACAATGCCTCAAGACCATCATCATCTGTCTCTGCCGCTATTTTAGTAGCAAGCTCTGGCTTAACCTCGGTATCGCTATCAACATCGCGGTCAGTCGCGCTGCTTGATGCTAATGCCGCCTCAAGTTCAGCTTCCAACCAGCTGTTATCTTCCTCTTCGCTGTCGACTGCAGTATCAACTTTGGGTTCTGCTGCCGCAGGAGCTTGGTTGTCTTCAACATCATCGTCTGTTGAAGCTAAATCGGTTTCAGTTTCAGTAAGATATTGGTCAAACTCGTCAAATAATTCATTATCTTCAAGAGCTTCTTCGACAGATGTCGAACTCTCAGCATCAGTGGCAGAAGGTGAATCGTCGGTTGCTTTCTCTTCAAAGCTGGCCAATAGAGCATTAATATCATCATCGATAGATTCATCATCGGCGACAAGTTCTTCAGCAGCGGTATCATCCTCTAACTCAGCGGCAATTTGTGCTTGTAGCGCTGCGTTGTCCTTATCAATGGTATCAGACTCAATAACCGGGTCATTAAGGCTAGCTAACAATGCATCGATGTCATCATCACTGGTTTCATTATAGTCATTAGCATCAGTGATATCTTCATCAGTTAATTCTGCCGCAATTTGTGCCGCTAAATCATCATCTTCTTCGGCAAATGTAGAATCAATAACCGGTTCATTTAAGCTCGCCAATAATGAATCAATATCTTCATCGCTGCTCTGTTCATCCTGGTCATCTGCATCGTCTTGTAACTCAGCAGCAATTAACGCGGCAATGTCATCATCATTGTCAACTGAATCGCTGGTAAGAGGTGCCAATTCGTCTGCTTCAGCACGGTTATCGCCGCTATCTTGCGAACCATCTTGATCACTCTCATCTTTGGTGGCAGATAAGCCAGCAAGCAGCTCGTCAGCATTATCTTCAGTATTGGTGTCATCAGTGGATATAGCGTCATCTGCAGATATAGTCTCATCCGATTCTGCAAGCGCAGCATCAGACTCAGCTGGCATATCAAATTCAGCTAACAATGAATCAATATCATCTTCAGCTGTGACCGCTTCCGGTTTACTCTCTGCAGGCGCATCACCAGGCTCAGCTGGCATATCAAATTCAGCTAACAATGAATCGATATCATCCTCGGCTGTGGCCGCTTCCGGTTTACTCTGTGAAGGCGCAGCATCAGACTCAGCTGGCAGGTCAAATTCAGCTAACAATGAATCGATATCATCTTCGGCGCTATCCGCCATAATGGGTTTGTCAGCATCATCAGACTCAGCCGGCATATCAAATTCAGCCAATAAAGAGTCAATATCATCTTCGGCAGTTGATTGCTGAAGTTTTACGGCAGCAGCTGCAACAACCGACTCTGCAGGCATATCAAATTCAGCTAATAATGAATCGATATCATCTTCGGCTTTGGCCGCTTCGGGTTTACTCTCTGCAGGCGCAGCATCAGACTCAGCTGGCAGATCAAATTCAGCTAATAATGAATCGATATCATCTTCGGCACTATCCGCCATAATGGGTTTATCAGCATCATCAGACTCAGCCGGCATATCAAATTCAGCCAATAACGAATCAATATCATCTTCGGCAGTTGATTGCTGAGGTTTTACAGCAGCAGCTGCAGCAACCGACTCTGCTGGCATATCAAATTCAGCTAATAACGAATCAATGTCATCTTCGGCAGCTGCATCTAAAGCATCAGTATCATTATTTACAATGTCGTCAGCATCTAGCTCAGCTAATAAGCTGTTTATATCATCCTCTGACGCGGTAGAATCTAGGGATTGATCAGGATCATCATCTAACCCAGCAAGCAGACTGTCGAGATCATCGTCATCTTCAAGCGGTGGCAAATCAGAATCTTGATCATCCATGGCTTCAGCCCATAAATCGTCTAAAGAAGTGCCCTCATCTTCAGGCACTTTTTCATCAATGAACATATCTGAAGCCATGTCCATCTCAGCATCACCGCTCATTTGGACTTCAGGCTGTAAATCAACGCTATCTAAATCCAATAAATCATCAATCGACTCTTCATCATCGGTATCTAAATGAACCACTATATCGTCAGAGTCGTCAGCGGCTTGTGTTGGATCGAGCGCTTTCTCGGCTTGAGTTTCTATATTTGTTTCAGACTGCTGAGACTTCTTGCTCCGGCGACTGAGTAACCAAAATATAAGCCCAAATATCGCTAAAAGCGGCACCGATGCAGCCAAGATCAGCAACATAGTGTTGTCCATTAAGCTGCGCCAAAAGTCAGTCGGCTCCTCAATAACGGGGGCAGCATTCTCGCCTTGATCTACGAGTTTTTTATTTTCTAAACTTAGGGCATCAAATTTTTCGCGTAATAGCTGTAAATCTTCTTCAAGCGACGAAATGTTTAATGACATTTGTTCAATTTTGTTTTTCAACGCTTGATTGTCATTGTTACTGACCATTAACTCATCTTGTGAGCGCGCTAGCTCATCGGTAAGCATTAATGTTTTTGCATTCGCTTTATCTAGCGAGCTGTTTAGCTCACTCACTTCAACAACATTCGCTTGGTTAATCGCTTTGGTTTGAATCTCAACAGCAGGCGTTTGTGGGGCTATTTGCAGTGGTTTTGTTGCTGTAGGTTTTTTGGCAAGATCCACTTTAGGAGATTGCACCGGTTTGCTGGCGGGACGGGGCTGAGTTTGTCTACTCATGCGGCTGTCATCTTGCTCTGCGCGGCGTTTAGCGACATCATTGGGAATAGCGGCTATCTCATCGGCAGAAGGAATCAGTAATATCATTCCTCGCTCTAATGTATTGTAATTATTACCGCTAAATGCGTGCGGATTAGCATCAAATAACGCCGCCATCACTTGATAAACACTAACCTTGTCACTAGGCCTGACTTTTTGCGCAATACTCCAAAAGGTATCTCTTGACGTCGTCGGACCATATTGGCGTTTGGCTGGTTGTTTAACCTCGCCATTGGGACCAGTAATTTTGAGCGTTTCAGCTTGTGCCGACTCAATAATTTGTACACTGGTTAAGCCAACGGCTGTGCAGGCGATCAAACCTACAATATATGAAGTACGCAAAGTCATCCCATCCTTCCCATTTAGCGCTATTGAGTTACCGACTTGGCAACAGGCTTTAGGCAATTTTTATCGTTAGTATTATGGTCGTTAACTATATCTGATCACATCCATGATGAGCCAATTTCGCAGGCAATTTCAATGTTATTGATGTTAAAAATGATATGTTTACGACTATAAACTAGATTTACCACACCTGCTACTATTGGGATCAGTAAAACGAAAAAAGCCTGCGCATTGCAGGCTTTTTAAACTAAATCGCGTAACTGATTAAGTCATTACTGATCATAAAAACGTGACTAGTAATAATCTCTAATCAAAATCTCGGCGATTTGCACACTGTTTAATGCTGCACCCTTACGAATATTATCGGCAGTAACCCATAAATTTATACCGTGAGAATGAGAAATATCTTTACGAACACGACCAACGTAAACAGGATCGTTACCAGCGGCTTCAGTGACTGCTGTTGGATATTCGCTATCATCGTCAAATAATTCTACGCCAGGTGCGTTACGTAATACGGCTTTAACATCTTCGGCATCAACAGGTTGACGAGTTTCAATGTGGATAGCTTCTGAGTGACCATAAAAAACAGGCACGCGCACAGCCGTTGGATTAACGACAATTTCATCGTCACCAAAAATTTTCTGCGTTTCCCACACCATTTTCATTTCTTCTTTGGTGTAGCCATTTTCCATGAACACATCGATTTGCGGCAATACGTTAAACGCAATTTGCTTTGGATAAACCGACGGCTCTGAAGGCAAACCTTGCAGTAATTTAGCTGATTGACCCGCTAACTCATCAATCGCCTTTTTACCGGTACCCGATACAGACTGATAGGTCGCCACGTTAATACGTGAAATGCCAAACGCATCATAAATAGGCTTAAGCGCCACTAACATTTGGATGGTTGAACAATTAGGATTGGCGATAATATTGCGATTTCGAAAATCAGCAATCGCTTCTGGATTAACTTCAGGCACGACCAATGGCACATCAACGTCATATCTAAAATGTGAAGTATTATCGATGACGACACAACCTGCTTCACCTGCAATAGGCGCCCATTTAGCCGAAACATCGCCACCAGCAGAAAAGAAACCAATTTGTGCTTGGGTCCAATCAAACGTTTCTACGTCAAGAATTTCAACTTGTTTACCGTGAAAACTGACCGTTTCGCCAGCACTGCGACTGCTCGCTAATGGAAACAACTTAGCAACCGGAAAATTACGCTGCTCGAGGATCTCAATCATAGTTTGACCCACTGCGCCCGATGCACCTAAAACGACTACATTAAATTCTTGAGACATAATTAACGCCCGACTCCATATTTTCCAGTTTGAACAATCAATCTACCTTAGTTTAGTTGTGCTTTACTAGGGTTAATGTACTAAAAAAGCCGACTTTGAAGTGATTTTTTCTCAACTGGCTAAAATTACTGTTTTTTAGCCTTAATCTGTGCGCTTGTCGGCAATATTCACATTAGCTTATCAATTAAAACCTAAAGCATTCAACATCGATGGGTTTATCGAACCAGCAGATAAATAGTCTACAGATTGCGTTAACGAGATAGCACTATATTCACGACGATAAGTGTGATTTTTACGCATTAGATCAAAACCTGTAGCGGTTGAAAAACACCCCCTAAAGTTAAAATCATCATCACGTAAATCATAGACCAAACGCGACAATTTCAGTAATTGGCCTTCAGTTAAATCACCTTGGCTGACAATTTGGTTAAATTGGAACGCCGGTAATAAACTCTCCAATGATTTCTTTACTGGAAAATCAAGTAACTCACACCACTTTTGATACAACATAAACGTACCGCGAGCTTTGCCTTCAAGGCTATAACCAGCAATATGCGGTGTTGCAAACTCTGCTAAAGCAACTAATTCGGCCATTGGGTTAGGTTCACCTTCCCACACATCAAGCACCAGTTTGACATCATCGCGTTGCTGTTTTAATTTGATCAACGCTCGGTTATCAATTACCTCACCTCGACAGCAATTTAGTAACCAAGTATTGGGTTTTAACTTATTCAGTCGAGCCTCATCAAACAAGTACCAGGTTTTGTGCTCACCTTCTTTGGTGATAGGTACATGCAAACTGATAATATCGGCCTGCTCAATAATCGTATCAAGTGACACAAACTCACGGGTATCACCTTGCAAGGCTTTAATGGGGTCACACAACAACACTTTTAGCCCATAAGCTTGCATACACTTCGCGGCTGCAGTGCCGGTATTACCAGCCCCGACAATCCCCACCACTTTACCAGCTAAAGACTCACCAAAACGCTGAGCTAATTCCAACATGGCAATAAAAGCATACTCACCGACTGCTGTGGCGTTACAACCAGGGGCGTTAGTGAAGTAAATATTGCGCGTCGAAAGATACTCAAGATCAACATGATCGGTACCAATGGTCGCACTGCCGACAAATTTAAGTTTATGTGCATTGTTAATTAATGCAGCATTCACTTTCGTCACCGAACGCACCAGTAACACATCAGCATCTTCGACTTGTTTAGGAGTCAATGTTCGGCCGTTTACATATTCTATCTTGCCTAAGTAGCCAAATAAGGCATCAACATAAGGCATGTTTTCATCGGCAATTATTTTCATTTGGGTATCTTATTCACTGCGAGTTTAACGACATGGCATCGCGTTTTTTTATGGCCAGTATCTTATACCAAATTCACCCAGCTCGTCATTGGAAATAGCGCTGAATATTATCGCTGACTAAACCTAGATACTAGAGCGGACTTCGTCCTGCTAGTTCGCTTCGCGGCTATAAAAGCTAAGCAGTTACAATCAGAAATAACCGACAAATATCTACGATATACGCTTAAATCGCTTTCGCTTTTATAGCATCTAGCCGCAAAGCGACCTAGCATCTAGGCATTTAGGCATTTAGGCATTTAGCCGCAGCGTTCGCTTGTAATCGCTTTTTCTCTAGGCAAAAGGCAACAAAAAAGCCAGCAAGGTTACCCAAGCTGGCTTTAACATCATTCGCGGCTTAAACCACTAACAACGCATTATGCTTTATATTTACGCATCACTAATGTTGCATTAGTGCCACCAAAACCAAAGCTGTTGCTCATAATGGTGTTCAACTCAGTGTTACGCATTTCACGAACCACTGGCATGCCAATCGCTTTTTCATCAAGGTTATCGATGTTGATGCTTGGCGCAATGAAACTGTCTTCCATCATGATCATGCTGTAAATCGCTTCATGAACCCCCGCAGCACCTAAAGCGTGACCCGTCAAAGATTTGGTTGACGCGATAGCTGGCATTTTTTCACCAAATACTTCGCGTAACGCTTCAAGTTCACGCATGTCACCTACTGGAGTAGAAGTACCATGAGTGTTGATATAATCAACCGGCGTATCGACATCGGCTAATGCCATCTGCATACAACGCACCGCACCTTCGCCAGACGGAGCAACCATGTCGTAGCCATCAGATGTTGCGCCATAGCCAATAATTTCAGCATAAATCTTCGCACCACGTGCTAATGCATGCTCTAATTCTTCAACAACAACAATCCCGCCGCCGCCAGAAATAACAAAACCATCACGGTCAGCATCATAAGTACGAGACGCTTTTTCTGGGGTATCATTATATTTAGTTGATAATGCACCCATAGCGTCAAAGCCCATGGTTAATGTCCAATCAACTTCTTCAGCACCACCAGCAAACACCATATCTTGCTTACCCATCTGGATAAGTTCAACAGCATGGCCAATACAATGGGCCGAAGTGGCACAAGCTGAACTGATTGAATAGCTCATACCTTTAATTTTAAACGGTGTCGCCAAGCAAGCACTTGCGGTACTAGACATAATACGAGGTACTATATAAGGTCCTACACGCTTAACACCTTTTTCACGCAGCGTATCAGCAGCCTGAACTTGGTTTTTTGACGATGCGCCACCCGTACCAGCAATCAGACCGACACGGAAATTAGAATACTGTTCTTCTGTTAAATTAGCATCAGCAATCGCTTCCTGCATAGCTATGTAAGCATATGCAGCAGCATCGCCCATAAAGCGAAACGCTTTACGATCGATATGATCAGCTGGGTTCATTTTAATGTCGCCCCAAACTTTGCTGCGTAATTGCATTTCTTCAAACTGTGCCGAGTGAGTAATACCGCTACGACCCGCTTTCAATGACTCTGTCACTTCTTGCTTGTTATTGCCGATACTTGAAACAACACCCATTCCGGTGATCACGACTCTTTTCATTTTTATACTATCCATTTGGTACATGTCGGTACTTAATTGTGGCAATCATAGCTGCTTTAACGCAATTAAGTGGTCAGCTTTCCATAAACGCAGGTAAAATAATGCCAACTTATCGGCTCTGAGTAAAATATTTTGAATAAAACTACTTTGTTATCTACATCTAACAACTTACACACATTACTAATCTGTGAATTGTTAGGCGACAACGTCAATCAAAACAGTCGATATTCACAACAAGTTAACCATATCAGTACTGTATTGCAAACCAGTGACTATGATGCAAAATCTAACCGCAATCAGCGTGAATTATTAACGCTAGGTCAATTTGGTTTTGGTAATGGTCATGAAATCATACTGCTATTAGCAGCCTTACAACAGGTAAACCTGCAAAACGACTTAAAACAGGTCCATAAACGAGTTCATATTAGTGTATTTGAACCCATCGCCATAAACCGCAAGCAACTTGAACATCAATGGCAACAACAAGGGCTACTAAATACACATCATCCATTATGCCCTTTTGCTCAAGCTTTGCTCGACTGTGAAATAGCTGCAATCGAAGGTTGCCAACGCCTAAGTCTCCTGCAAAGCCAAGTGACGATTGACCTTTATCAAGGTTGGCCACTGGAGCAAGTTAAGACTATCGCCACGCCGAATAAACAAAGGATAACACATTGGTTTGCCCTACCCCATACGAGCCTAGAGACTCATTCGGATCATTATTTTAATCAGCAACTGCTTTGGCAATGTGGTCGCATTAGTACTGATAATGCAACATTTTTTGCCAGTACAAGTCATGACGATGTTGCGCTATCCATTAATGAGCAATTATCAGGTTGCGGTTTTTTAACTGCCACATCATCGCAAGAAAATGATGACATTGCTATCGCAGAACGTCAGGCACTGAGACATCAAACCCGCCAACAATTTGCTTATAACCCCATGCCTCCTTTACCTTCTAGCGACGGCAGTCCTGTCGCTATTATAGGTGGCGGCATTGCTTCAGCAAGCCTTGCCCTATCTTTAGCTGAACGCGGTAAAGACGTGGTCATTTATTGCAAAGACGACACACTAGGACAAGGCGCCTCGGGCAACAAACAAGGCGCTATTTATCCGTTATTGACACCAGAAAATGGCCCACTAAGTCAGTTTTTTCAACAAGCCTTTCTATACAGCCGACGAAGAATTCAGGCTTTAGCGGATAATGGATTTAATATTAGTCATGACTGGTGTGGTGTTTTGCACACAGGCTTTGATCAGCGCAGCCAAACAAGATTAGATAAAATCATTGATGGTCAAGCATGGCCAACTGAAATTGCTTTTAAGGTAAACCCGAGCCAAGCGACACAACTAGCCAAAGTGGATATCGATAAGTCGGGCTTTTATTATCCATTAGGTGGCTGGGCCTGCCCGTTTGAATTCGCACAAGCTAGCATTATCAAAGCACAATCATTAGCCAAGGTTCACGTTATCTATAATAGTGACATTAGCTCACTGGAATCACATCCATCTGGCTGGCAACTGCTTAGTGGCGAAAATAACACCCTTATAGCAAGGCACGACCAGGTCGTCATTGCATCAGGTGCTGAGCTGACTCGCTACAAGCAAACAAAACAGCTACAAATCACCGGTTTTAGAGGCCAGGTGAGCCATGTTCCTCCACAAGGTGAATTGGCACAACTCACTACTGTTATCTGCGCTAATGGTTATCTTACGCCACAACACAATCAACTTCATTGCGTGGGAGCAAGCTATGTCAAAGACCCTAAGCACTTAGATTTTTGCCCATTAGAACAACATGAAAACAGTTTAAAAATGCAACAAAGCTTTCCCAATTCAAACTGGCCTAACGATATTGATGTTTCAAACAACGATGCCAGAGTTGGCGTAAGGATGGTCAGTCGCGATCACTTCCCAGTAATGGGCTGCGTGCCTGATGTTGAAGCGTTATTTACCCGATATGCTGTGCAGCAGCAATCGAAAGACAAACCCAGCCTATGGCAACGTTACTGGCAAACAACACCAGCACCAATTTACGACGGGTTATATGTATTAGGAGGGCTCGGCTCACGCGGCCTAAGCTCAGGCCCACTCGTAGCCGAATGCTTAGCAGCAAATCTATGCGGCGAGCTATCACCACTAAGCCTAGAGCTACAAGCTCTGCTAAGCCCCAACAGAATGTGGCTGCGTAAACTGCTAAAAGGAAAGGCGTTGATGTGAGATAGCGATAACAAACAACAGAGAAGTAAAAGCCGGATCCGTCCCGGCGGCGTTTCTGAGCCGGGATAGAAACATTCGAGGATAACGGCGTTATACGTCATATATGGACCCACCCGTTTTGCAAGTGATTTCGAAGCGTTGATAAACAAATTCATTGCCTTCATATATCCGGCTTGTGAACCGGGTGTTTTATATACCCGCAGCCCTAATGCAATTAGCTAACTACTTTAACTTTATCATTCCGACGGCTTCTAAAGAGCCAATGACGAGTTCAGTTTTAAAGTAGTACAGTCTGACTGTTTATCATTATTTCAAAATCTTTCGCAAATTGTGGTGAGTTTGTTTTACTCGGTGTTACTTACTACTTAAATTAATCAGTTGATTTTGAATCGTATGACTTTGTTATGCAGCATATTCGAGTCGGTAATCTTCTTCATTTGCGATGACCGACCAGGCTATTCTGGCGAGCTTATTGGCCAGAGCCACACATGCTACATTGCTATGCTTTCTACACTTTAATTCGTAAGCCCAGCGGCTTAATTTATCATCTTTACCGTCAACATATTGCAAGGCAGCCCGTGCTCCATGTATCAGTGACGACCTCAAGTGAGGATTCCCTTTTTTCGTGATGCCAGACAGCATGGTTTTGCCACCACTTGAGTTTTGTGCACCAAGCAGCAAAATGTCGACCATTATGAAACATTTTTCCGTCACCTATGGACGCATAGAGTTCTGCTGCTGTCATTGGGCCTACACCAATGACACTTTTTACTCGCTTGCAGATAGGATTATTTCTTGTATAAACATTTATCTTCTTCGTGTAAAACTCAACTTTCTCTTGCGCTGCAACAAAGTCAGCATAAAGTTCGCGAAAACTTTCTCGTGCAAAAGTCGATAACTCATTGCTTTCATCATCTATAAATTTAGGCAACCGAGCCGCTAATGCGGTTTTTCCCTTTGCAGCGCATAAACCATATTCAGCAAGAAAGCCTCTAACTTGATTGTTGATTGCGACCATCGTTTTTACATGTCGCTTTCTCATGCGCAGCACCATTTGAATATCTTCTTGCTCGACGCTTTTTATCGGTACAAATGTCATATTTGGTCGTTGCGCTGCTTCAGCAATGGCTTCAGCATCATTAAAATCATTTTTGTTTTTACGACGATAAGGCACAACATATTGAGGCGCAATGAGCTTAACTTGATGCCCTAATTTAATAAATTCTCTAGCCCAATGATTAGCTCCGCCACAGGCTTCTATCACAATCAACGTTGGCTCTAACTGGGCAAAGATACTGAGCAAGTCGGCACGCTTAATTACTCTCTTTTTAACTAACTTTCCAGCTTGATTAACGGCAAACATATGGAAAATAGTCTTTGATATATCTAAACCAATTGTTGTAATCTTCATATTCGGACCCGCCCTTTGTTGATAAAGTGTACAAACTTATCATGGCTCACTATGAAGCCGATTAGAAGGGTGGGTCCATCTCATTATTCCGGCAAAGCTTTTAAAGCCGGAATCTGCTTTGTCTTTTCATGACGAAATGTAAAAGCTGGATCCCCATAAAAGATCTTGGGGATGACGAGCTAGAAGTATTGAGGAACTCGTATTAAAAGTGCTGGAGATAGCGGCAGTTAGCACTCAATAATACCGGCGAAGCAAAAACAGTAACTATCTATACTCTTCCAATAAACCAGCAAGTTCTTTCTTAAAGTCGCCGCCTAATTTAGGGTCGCGTAAGCCGTATTCAACAAACGCTTTCATGTAACCCAACTTGTCACCACAATCGTGTGACTTACCGGTCATATTGAAAGCTTCAACCGTGTCAGATTCAATCAGCATATCAATAGCATCAGTTAATTGAATTTCATCACCGGCGCCAGGTAAGGTTTTAGCCAGCAGGTCCCAAATCTTTTCCGACAACACATAACGACCAACGACGGCTAGGTTAGAAGGCGCTTTTCCAATCTCTGGCTTTTCGACCATATTAAATATTTTAGTCGAATCACCTGGGTTAATCGTTTCACCGTGACAATCGGCAATACCATACTTATTAACTTGGTCATCCGGAACTGGCGCAACCATAATTTGACTGGCATGAGATTCACGATAACGAATTAACATTGACGCTAAGTTTTCGGTACGCTGGTCAGCAGAATACGAATCTAAAATTACGTCAGGTAACACAACTGCAAAAGGATTATCACCAATACACGGCTTAGCACATAAAATAGCATGCCCTAGCCCTTTAGCTTCGCCTTGGCGAACATGCATGATGGTGACGTTTTTAGGGCAAATAGCCTGTACTTCGTGTAATAATTGACGCTTAACACGTTTCTCTAAGGTAGATTCAAGTTCGTAAGATTTATCAAAATGGTTTTCAATGGCATTTTTACTGGCATGAGTTACCAATACAATTTCTTTAATCCCTGCACTAACGCACTCATCGACAATATATTGAATAAGTGGCTTATCCACCAAAGGGAGCATTTCTTTTGGAATAGCTTTAGTCGCTGGCAACATACGAGTACCTAGACCTGCAACGGGAATAACAACTTTCATAAATATCCTTATTTAGCTGACGCTAAGACTAAAGTGATTAAAAGTGAAACTGAAATTTAAAAGTAAACAACAAGAATAAAACTAAAATACATGACGCGCGGCTTGAGATCTCGGCCTATCAGAAGGCAAATAACGCACTAACCAGCACAAGGTTAAGATGGTTAAAAAGAGTAAGGTGTTGGAAGGAGACTGAAGATTAAAATCAACAGAAATATGCAGTAGCATATGCACAATAGCCATTGCACAACCAAAGGCGACACCTTTATAGAGTTTATTGTTGCGTAAATACATGCTTCGACACGCCAACCAAAATGCATAAAACACCCATAAACCTAAAATAGCTGTCATCACCACGCCGTACTCCACTACAAACTGTACATATTCATTGTGGGCATGATCATAAAAGCCAGAATAAAACTGTGGTTGATATTGTGGGAATACAGTATAAAAACTGCCGCCACCTGTGCCGGTCAACAAATGCTCTTCAATAATTGGAATGCTATCAATCACCACCTCATCACGAGTTTCTGACGCAAATGAAGTATCATCTAAACGCTGCTTGAGCTTATCAACGCCAAAAATTGAACCAACAATCAACAAATCGAGAATAAAAATACTCACCACTAGAGGCTTAAACAAGGTGGGTGGACGACGGTAAATAAACATCGACAATAAAGACACAACACCCAAGGCGGTAAAAAATCCGGCATTGCCCATGCGTGAGCGACTTAAAATTAACCCAATCACCATGATGATGATTGCTAAACGTAAAATAAGTTTACGGCTGAATAATGTCGACAATAACCCAACGATGATGTCTCTAGCGTCATGATCATTTTTAGTGGTCTTTAATTCAGATAGCAGCCAACCAAACGCGATAGAAAGACATAACGCCAAATAATTAGCAAAGTGATTTTGATAAACAAACGAACCTCTTGCTCTATCGCCGTCGTGGTAACCAAATATAGGCGATACATCGAGTTGTAATAAATGAATCAAGGTACCATAAAATGCTTGCAAGCAACCTGAAACGATAATCGCAATCAATAACCAACGAAGCGCTCGAGCATGTTTAAAGTATTGAGTTAATAACAGAATAAACAGGCTATAACAGAATGTTTTTAATAATTGCTGAGCAGTTTGATAAGCATCAACCGTATTAATCGCGGGGATCCAATTCAAGATCTGCAAACACAAATAGGCCAGCATTATTCCGGTTGGGATCAGTAAATGTTTTTGCCAACGATATCGTAATAAGAGTGCATTATGTTTAAAACAATACACCACATGGCTAATCGCAAGTACTATGATAACAAACTCTAAAATGGCTAAGGCCCAAATACGATTACTGCCTAACGGAATTGGCATCCACACAATCAATGCGCATATTGCCAATATCATCACGCGATCAAACACCCCAAAAGACTGAGAACTACGTATACGATCATCCATTACCGGCACATATCCTTTTCAATCCATTTAGTATTAATTTGGTTAACATCCACAGGTAAGTACTTGAAGTAGGTACACATAGTCGGCGTTAATTGATATTGTAAGGCGAGCATTTTTAAATCATTGCGCATAGTCCAAATTGGCCATTGCAGCAATTTTTGCAGTGCTAAACACCAACTGTTTTTGCGTCGCCGTTAAAGATGACCAATGAGCAAAGCCTATCGCTAATATTTGATGCAACACTTCAGGTGTATAGGGGCCATAGTGGAGTGCCTGTTGTAAATAAGGCCAAGCTGCTGCTAAGTCATGCTGAATAAAGGCTAGATTATAGGCATAATCGCTATAAGCATTTGGCCATGTTGGTCGTTGATTAATCGCATCGCGGTAAAGCTGATTAAAAACCTCATTATTGGGGGTAACTAATTGTGAAAAAGCGCCCCACTCCATCACTTTCACTAGCGTGAGCAAATAATGTGGATTCTGATCATCAATTTTAACCGCATAGTCGGCAGCCAATAACGCATTCGAATATTGTAATGATGTCGGTGTATTGCCACTTTGCCACTGATCAACGTAAAAACGTGATTTAAAATAGTAGGCATTGGCCAAACCTTTCTGCAACAAAATTGGCAATAAACCCAGCAGAACAAAAATAATAAGTGCGTATGTCACACGTCTTGCAGACCAGGTCATCTTACTCATTCACTACCTCGCCTGTTCAAATAACGAACTAGATATACTATCCGGCATTGCTGTCGTCATCGAATAAGCATAGTCCTCATCAACTAACTGACTTATGGCATCATAGGCTAAGGCTAACTTAGGCGGGCGACGATTTAACGAATGACAATCGGATGCAACAATCGAATACAGCTTGCGTTTAAGGATATATTCACTCAACTGCTGTGGGCTAGGCCCTATATCACCAATCAGAGATGCGGCGGTTAATTGCAACAAACACCCAGCCTTTACAAAAGGCATAATCCTATCCGGATGTACTTGCAACTCCCTGTTTCGCTCAGGATGAGCGATCATTGGCAATACATCGTGGGCAAGTAACCACTGGATCAGTTTATCGGTACCCGGTGGAATATGGCTGCTAGGCAGCTCAAGAAGCAACACATTTTTTTGCTGATGATGACCTAAAAAAGGCAGTTGCTGTTGTTCAATAAACTGCAAAATCTCGGGCGTAATACGCACTTCTGCAGCTACGCAAACTTCGATATTAAGATCAGTTAATGCTAATGCATCCGACAACACACTATAAGCGGAATGGATCGTTTGCAAGTTATTGTCAAAAACCCCTAAATGAATATGAGGGGTTGCCACCATACGAGTGACCCCTTGCTCGACGGCTAATGCTATCAAACCAAGGGCTTCATCAATTGATTTAGCCCCATCGTCGATATTCGGCAATATATGGCAATGTAAATCTATCATGCCTTAGTGCTATCCTTGCCTGACTGGTTATTATCCTTTATGGAATAGTCTGCACCATAGGCTTGATAGTAGCCATAATCACCTTGATAACGTTGTGCATCTTTGGTGTTAAATTGATTTAACACCACGCCAAACACTTTACTGCGGGCTTGGTTCAACTTAGCTAAGGTTAACTTAATTGCTTCGCTACGGGTATGACCGGCTTTAACAACCAATACTGTGGCATCGCACAATGACGTGATAATTAATGCATCACTAACCGCATGAACCGGCGGGGTATCGATAATAATTTTACCGTATTGGGTTTTAAGCTCGGTGAGTAATTCAGCAAATTGAGCTGATGCTAATAACTCTTGTGGATTTAATGGCACAGCACCCGCTGGCATCACATCCACATTAGGCTTAACATCTTTTACTATACTGTTATGTATACTGTCGGTACCCGATAACACATTAGCTAGCCCCGGCTGATAGGTAGGTAACCCAAAGCGCATACCTAGGCTAGACTTACGTAAATCAGCATCTATAATTAGCACTTTTTCCATGGTGGCATAAGCAAAAGCGATGTTCATTGAGGTAGTGGTTTTACCTTCATTTGGATTTGACGAGGTCACTTCAATCGTAGCAAGTTCACTGCCCATAGCCATTAATGAGATCGATGTCCGAATCGTTCTAACCGCCTCAGCATGTAAAGGCAAACTCGCATCATAAAAAGCAAAGTTAACCTCTTCGTAACTAGTACCTTTTTTCGCTTTCGGTACATAGCCTAACGCTCGTTGTGATAAGAGTTTTTCAACATCATCACTGGTTTTAATGGTGTCATTTAATGCATCCAGTACTAATACTAATACTATCGCAAAACCCAAACTGGCCATAAACGCCAAAATAACAATCACTTTCTTTTTAGGTTTTCCGGGTATTAATGGTACTACTGCGCGATCAGTGAAACGTGCCACTGGTGAATCAAAATCACCGGTTACGGCAGTCTCTTTTTGACGAGCTAAAAAAGTATCAAATAACTGTCTGTTGGTATCCACTTCACGAAGCAATCGTTGATAATCGATATCTTTGGTACTTAAATTTTGAAATGCACCTTTTGCCTGGCTAAATTGCGCTTCTAACGCTTGTAATGTTTGCGCAGCAGTTTGAGCTTCATCTTCAATACCTTGTACTAAACGACTAATTTGCTTGCGTAAATTTTGCTGCACGGTATTAAGTTCAGCTTGGGCAGCAATCATTTTAGGATGTTTAGGGCCATATACTTGCAGTAGTTCAGATACTTTACGTTCAACCAATATAACTTCACGTTTAACATTTTGAATCGATAAATGCGAAGTCACCTCAGGTAAACTTTCTAAACGACTCATATCTGTGGCACCATAGCGCTTAACTACTGCCATAAAGCTATCAGCTTGCGCTTTGCGTGACCTTGCTACAGTAATCTCATCACTTAAGCGCTCTAATTCTTTGGCATCTAGGGCTGTCACGCCCTCAACATCAATTAAACCATTTTCAGTCTTAAATTGTTCTAATCTTTGCTCTGACTCATCAAGTTTTAAACGTAAATCTTCTAAACGCCCACCTAACCACGTATTAGCTTTTTGGGTCATGCCTAATTTTGCTTCTAACTGGCTGACAATATAAGTATCGCCGACAGCATTTGCTACTTGTGCCGCAAGCAGTGGATCTGAACTTTGGTAACTAATATTTACAAGCTGAGTTTTACGCACTGGAGATACATTGATATTTTGAGCGAAACTATCAATCAATCTATGCTTGGCTATGTTCTGGCTAATTCGGCTATCAGCAGCCGTTGCAACTTCTTCAGGAATAAAGTTTAACTGCGACTTAAGCTCAGAAAACCAACTTGGTGGTTGGTTAAAAGCCGGGTGATTGATTAAATCCAGTTCATTAAATACTCGCTCGGCTATACTGCGCGATTTAATAATCTCAAACTGGGTTAAATAATATTCTTGTTGACCAGAATTAATCCCATACACGTCATCAATTTTAATCGCTTTAGCTTGTTCCGACTCAATCAATAATGTTGATGAAGCATTATAAATAGGTGTCATACTAAGCACCACAAATATGCTTAAAGCTGTGACTAACAAGGAAAATGCTAAAATACGCCACTTAAAACGCAGTAGCGGTAATAACAGTTTTTTTATATCAATCAACTGATCCATTTGGGTTACGGCAGGACTAAGTAAATGGCCTGGAGAAGTACTTTGTCGTCTTTCTTGAAAGCTCATTAAAAAAATCTCTGTTCAATAGTAATGGTATCGCCAGCTTGAATTGGACTATTAATAGTGCCGCGTTCGGACTCGACTTTACTACCCTCGCGAGAAATGGCTATTTTTTCTTGCGAAGCGCGTTCAGTAAATCCACCCGCTAAGGCTACAGCTTGGTTAACAGTCATACCAGGTTGGTAAGGATAACCACCAGGTTGTTTGACTTCACCATGGATATAAAAAGGCCTATATTCAACCATACCCACAAACACATTAGGCTCAACAAAATAATCACCTTTTAAGCCGCGATACACTATTTGCTCTACCTCTTTAATTGTTAAACCAATTAAAGTTAATGAGCCTAAAAA
Source organism: Shewanella vesiculosa (assembly GCF_021560015.1). Classification (NCBI taxonomy): domain Bacteria; kingdom Pseudomonadati; phylum Pseudomonadota; class Gammaproteobacteria; order Alteromonadales; family Shewanellaceae; genus Shewanella; species Shewanella vesiculosa. The sequence continues at coordinate 1,752,151 of NZ_CP073588.1, forward strand.
TGGATAATTAATCGTGCCACTATTAGTGATTTGCGTTTCTAGAGTTAATGGGTCCTCACCATAGACTTTAATAACAATAGTATCACCAGCCCCCAAACGATAATTCTGGATTTCAGCACTGGCCAGCATGGGTTGCATCAGCAACAACAATGCTATAAAAGAGAAACATAATTGAGCTAAATACTTCATGGGGTTCCTATAAGGTCATTTCTGCTTTAATAAAATAGATATTGCGATCATAAGAATATTGATTATCTGTCGAATCAATCTCAAAAATATCGACCCCCGTGTTCAAGGTTAACCAACGGGTGACGTTATAATTAAGACCAAGTTGGTATACTTTACTTTTGTCTTCACGAACGACACCAATATAGTCGTCGTTTACTTGCTTAAATCCAACCGAAGAAGTAAATAATAATTCGCTCCATTCATGGTGCCACTGCACCCCATAGCTAGTGCCTCTAATGAAATCTCCTAAACCATTTGGATCTCGACTTGTCCTGCCAGTCGAAAACTCAAAGGCAGAATAAGTTAATGGTGTCCAAGTCATTTTTGCATCCCAAGACAAGCCACTAAAATCTTCACGTGCGCTGTTATCAAAATCTTTGCGTTGATAACCTATACCAATGCTACCTTCAGTTGATGCTGTAGCTTGCCATTCAACACCAACTTTAGCTGTATTAGTTGTGCTATCACGATCGCCCGTAGGATCAACAACATCGTATGCTGTATTTACGTTTTGAAAGTCAATAAAAATACTGGTTGCTGACTGAGTATCATAATAAAACGTGGCCCCTAATGTGGTATCTGCATAATTACGATACTGAGTAATAGACTCAAAATTACTGTACTCTTTAGTTAAGTATTTAGCATTAACTCGAGCACGAGCTGGTGTAGTTTTAGCGCCATATTCGTAATAGCCACCGGCACTTAAAATATCATAAGTATTAGGATCAGCTTGATCATTGCCACTATTACCTTCGAAAACCCCCGTACCTCGGTCTTCATGGCCCGCAATATATGCCGCCTCAATATTAAAGCGATTTGACTGATTAAGCTCAACCTCAGATTTAGCTTTTAACAAACCATCCAAGTAATTATCATCACTACTGGAAAAATAATCACCATACTGGATACCAGCTTCTACTGTATAAATATTATTACCGTCTAATAACTGCGCTTGCACAGCTGGAGTGACTGTTAACACCCAACTACTTAATTTATTCGCTGAAACATTAGCACTGGTAATGTTGTCATCATATTTAAGGCCACCACTTAAACCTGGTGTGAAATCAATACCAGACTCAGTACGGATAACACCAGCTTTGTCATCAGCAGCAAGAGCTGGATTAGCGATCACTATCGCAGCAACCACAGTAGCAATACAACTTAACTTATACGGTATATTCATGCTTTAAATCCTTATAAAATAAATACATGGTGAATAATTAACACCAACGCAAACGCGTCAATGCGTAAACTTAAAACTGTTAATATATTTAATTTTTGTCACTCAATCTTGAATGGAAAACTCAAATATTATTGATAAGTATCAGCGTCATTACCAAAACAACAAACGTCATTCCCACGAGCCACGCTGTGTAATCACAGAAAACCCCAGGCCCAGTAAATCCCGAGCCCCCCGCTCCGTCATGCCCAGGTTAATAAATCCTTCATTGCTGAGGCTCCCGAACCGTCATTCCCGAGATCTTTTATCGGGAATCCATTCTCAGCTTCTATCTTCAAAGCTCACAGCGCAATCATTCCCGAGACCCTCGCTCTGTCATGCCAAGATTGATAAGTTCGTCATTCCCTGGGATCACGATCCGTCATTCCAGAGATCTTTTATCGGGAATCCACTCGCAGCTTCTATCTTCAAAGCTCACAGCCCAATAATTCCAGATACACAACTCTGTGAATCCTGATGTTCCAGCTCCATCATGCCCAGATTAATAAGTCCGCCATTCCTGAGACTCCCGCACTGTCATTCCCCGAGATCTTTTATCGGGAATCCATTCTCAGCTTCAATCTTTGGAGCACAACAAGATGGTCCGAGGACATAACAAAATGACTTAAAATAAGCATAACCAGAGAGGAAAAATCACGCGCTATCGAAGTAACTTACACAAACAAATGACTAATAAACGTTCTTACCAATAAAACCTTTAAAAAAGGTCAAAAACACGATTTTAACATCCCACCAAAGTGACCAGCTACGGATATAAGCAAGGTCAAACTCAATTCGTTTTTCCATTTTATCTAAGGTATCGGTTTCACCGCGCCAGCCATTAACCTGCGCCCAACCAGTAATACCAGGCAATACCTTGTGACGTAGCATGTAGTAACTGACTAACTTACGATATTCTTCATTATGCGACACAGCATGCGGTCTAGGACCGACTACCGACATATCGCCCTTAAGCACATTGAAAAACTGCGGTAATTCATCCAAGGAAGTTCTGCGAATAAATGCACCCACATTAGTAATACGGGTATCACCTTTGCGAGCCTGAGTAACCTTGTCAGCATTTTCGGTTACCGTCATCGAGCGGAATTTCCACACCTTAATTTTTCTACCATCTAAACCATAACGATCTTGTTTAAACAAAATGGCTCCTGGAGAAGATAAATAAACCGCTATCGAAACAGCAATTAATACAGGAGATATAGCGATAATCGCACAGAGGCTAAAAACAATATCGAAGGTCCGCTTATAAAAACGCTTCATACCGTTAACGGGTGACTCAAACACACTCAATGTATCAATTTCGCCTACACAACCAATACGAGCATGCATAAGGTTTTTTAGTAAAAAATCAGGGGTAATTAATACATCAACAGTGCTATCGCCTAAAGCCAAAATAATGTCGGCAATACGCTTTTCAGCCAACATAGGCAAGCAAACATATAACTTATCAAGTTTACCTGCTGTCGCTAATGCGACCGCATCATTAATTGAACCTACTATTAACGATGCATCGAGATTCTCAATACGCATCGGTTCTCTATCGTCATAAAAGCCAACACATTCAAATCCTAATTCATCATGTTTAATAATTTCATCATATAAATGTTTACCTGTTACTGTGAGTCCCACAATAGCAACCTTTTGAACATTATAGCCTTTTATCCTTCGAATACGTTTTATTTCTCGAACTAAGAGACGCCAACTGACTAAAGAAAACACCGAAAGAAAAAACCAGCCCGCCATAGTGGCGCGTGAATAGACCTCGCTATATTTAAATAAAAACAGTACTAAGGTCATCAGTAAGAACGCTATAGTGACAGTAATAAAAACTAAACGACACATGGTCGAAAAACGTCCTAAACGCCATGAACGATATAATGCTAAAGACTCACCGATGTAACTATAAAAAAATAATACGCCAACAAGTATCAATAAATAATCTTTATCGAATACCTGACCGTAACCACGCATAATGATTAGCAATGAAACTGTAATGATAATGATGTCTATAACGCGTAACAAGAAATTAGAACGCGCACCGACAAATTGAAGTTTAGATGGACTATCCATTATAACCTCTTCTGAATAAGTTTAATCTTTTTAAAATAGGAAGATGCAATAAGAATGAGCTTTTAGGAAATAAAATAGAATAAATTAAAGCTTTCAGTAATTTACGATCTTTTAACAGCCCTACTATTTCCAAATACTTATATGCTCGTAAGAGATTTTTATTACGTGTAACTTGAGCATCAATAGAGAATGTATCTAAATTATACATTTGATTAAACTTTCCATCAGAACTAAGTAATGTTTGTATATGTTGTAAACTTAATACACTGGATATTGAACCACCGCGAACATTATATATATAACCAATGTATGGAACGACTTCAGTCGTAGCAGATTTAGCCAAGCAACTCGCCAAAAAATAGTAATCTTCGCCAACTCTAACCTCTGGCCAGTATCTAATTGAGTGTTTTTTTACAAAGCTACTTTTAAATAAAGGCTTTAAATAACCAGTTGACTTTACCTTAGAGAAAATAAGATTGGTATTAATTAAATATTGAAGTGAAAATGGACCTAAGGGTAATTCGTTTTTACTATAATAAGGAGTTAATATATCCCCTTTATTATTTCTAACATAAAAATTATCTAAGATGATATCTGTCGCTTCACCTTTTAAAGACAATAACTTAGATAGACGGTCTGGTAACATTTCATCATCAGAATCAAGTACAGCGATCCACGTTCCATTAGCTGCATCAAATCCTAGGTTCCTAGCACCTCCTGGCCCAGTATTACTTTTATTCTTAATCAAAGTGATTCGAGTATCATTAATTGCTTCGACGACAGAAATAGTATTATCTGTTGATAAATCATCAACAACAATTACTTCGACATTGATATCTACTTGATTAAGGGCAGAAAAAATTGCTGTTTTAATAAAATCAGCTGAGTTCCAAGCAGCAATAACAACAGAAACGTCTACATTATGAATTACTCTAGTCATAGATACTTTTTAAACTTCCCTTTAGACCAAATACCATAAAAAAAACCTAACCCATGAAAAAAATCACAAATGCAGTCAAGTGTAGATCTTTTTGAACTAATAACTTTTATCGGAAAAAACAAAAAGGACTTTACTAGATAAGCTGAGCCTTTAAACAAACAAACCACTATGGTACTAACTTTAGATTTAGTGGCTGATTCAATAGTATAACCTGTTGCACCGTGTCTAAAACTACGATCAATAGCCCAAGATACAGTCATTCTAGAATCGACAACAATTTCAGATACTACAGCGTTACTATCCCAAAAAATAACTGCTCCAGCCTTAGTTGATCGAAGAAATAGTTCTTTATCTTCACCACCTTGAGTTAGATTTTCGTTAAAGAAAAGATTTTTTTCTTTAAAAAAACTTAACTCCATAAGAACATTATTCGTTGCAGCCCATGATACCGTCTGCTCTTGGGTAAACTTTCGTTCAGAATAAATACAGGCGAATCTAAAGTAATTACTAGCATCAGATGGAAATATAGGAATTTGAGGTCCGGTTACAACATTAGCCTTACATTTTACTTGCGTCGTTAATAGACTATTAAGCCAATTACTATCGGGGTATGCATCATCATCAATAAAAGCTAAAAAATTAAAATCATGTTTAATTGCAAATTTTAAGGCTGTATTTCGAGCAAAGGGAATACCAGCTCGAATCTCTAATGAGCGATTGATAATAAAAGATGATGACTGATACCTATTGACCAAGTTATTTATATCTTCTGAATGCTCTGGTGTATTTTCTAAAATTAATAATTCAAAATAAAAATCATCTACATTAAGAGACTTTAACTTTAAAACACATTCATCTAGACTTTTCATTCTAGTGCCTACAGATAAGCAAGTTACAAGAATTTTTCTCATTTTAACATTCTTGAAATTATGTATTTAAAAAAGTTAGTACTCATTTTAAATAAGGTTTCAAACTTAGGCAAATCACTATTAAACAGTAACTTAAAACCAAGGAAATTTAATTTAAAAGCAAACTTAAACGACAGGTAAGAAAAAATCTTAAGTTTTTCTTTCATTTTTCTTATTACGATGCCTCCAGCGAAATCATTAAGAGCAAACTCAGCTTTAATTTTAAGGTATAGCTGATATTGATCGAAATTGTTTTTTACTGATAATGGGTTACCCCAGTTGTTACTAGACTTAAATATATTTACCCCTTCACCATAATCAACACCAGATTTCAAATCCATAGTGACATAGGAGCTCTTAGACACTAAATGAAGCCACATTAAATAATCTTCACCAGCAACTGTTAAGGATTCATCAAAACGTAAACCATTAAGTATTTTGTGTGAGAAAACAATTGTAGAAGTTTGGCAAGCATAATTTTCGATAAGGTGAGAAAAAAATAATTCGGAGTCAATTGTTATGAACAAGGAGTTATTTAATTTACGTTTCTTTATAAACTCACTTATATCAACTTCTACATTAAAATAACTTTTTTCGTCATCAAATCGCTGATGATCACAGAAATAAAATTCACTAATTCCCCCTAGACACAATAAAGCTCTATGAATATGATCACTGTGCCAAATGTCGTCCGAATCGAGAAAAGCGATAAAGTCAACATTTAAAGCATCGGCTAAGTCTAAACCAACATTTCTTGCTTTTGCAGGACCAGCATTTTTTTGATGGATAGTTTGAATATCAATATGAATAACAGGCTCAATATTTAACAACTCTTTATCAGGTTTGATTGGCGATTCATCATCGACAATGATAATAGTTATTTTTAATCCATCGATATTATTTTGCTTAAAAATGGAATTAACTGCATTAAGCAATAATCCTGATTTTTTTTGATAAAACGGAATAATTACCGCTAAGTGCTTCATCCTACACCTCTAGCAAGTTTACATTTTGAACTTAACGCCTCTAAAGCTTTTGCAGAGTTAACTTCAAAAATATTATCGGAACTTAAAAAAGCATCATTTATTGTAAATTTTGATAAAATATTTGCTGCATTTTTGATAAAAGCAGAATTAACGAATTTAAGTTTATCTTGAATATAAAGACTTCGATTTCCAGTAGCACGTAAACCCGACACTGAAGACCATAAATCCAATATAGAAGAGTTTGGACAGGTATTGAAACGTAATGATAAATCCATTGACTCAGCCCAATCAAACCACTTATTGCGATGTATTTCGACTTTAGGCTGAATTGGGATCCATGGAACCCTTAATGTATCGGCAAGAATTACCCCATGCATTGCTTCTGATATGATAAAATCACAGTTTTTAATCCTAGCGAGTGTACTCATAACATCTGGCTCTGTAGGGTCTAAGTACTGAATACCGGCAAGGTCGCAAACTTCTTTCCAGCATGCACGTTGAATACTTTGATAATGTGGCATAAAACCAATACGACTAATTTGCTTCTCAGTTAATTCATCTGTTGGTAATTGAAGATACCGAGTCAAAATAGCGGCATCAGTAATGACTTTAGATTTATCTATATTAAGTAGTTTTGCCGTTCTGGGACCCCTAACAAAAGTAATATCCCAGCTACCATCGTTGACATTAGGAATTTTAGTATAACCACCATACCCAGACCCCATAACAATCTTTTTTGCATCAAGCGGATAATAATCCCATAAAATTGAACCCACACCTATAAATAGCGTACTTTCATCTTCATCTAAAAAACCTGGTTCAATTAAGTTTCCCCATAAGTATTTATTCAATTCGTCGCCAAAATTCGGCGGGTTTGATTCAAAAAAAGTTAATTTCAAAAAATATCCTTACCTAATTATTGTTAGAAAAGTAAAATTAGCCGCAGATGGTATTATTTTAAACCGTCGGGAAAATAATTCTAAAAAAACAAAATAAAAAATAATCATTAAACAAGAATAAATAATGGTATAAGCATAAACATTATCAATACGTTCAATAATTAAAAAATAGTTGATGCAATTAGCAAAAAACAACGACAATAGTGAGTTACACAAAACTTTAAAATATGAATACAGTGAGAAATCGATATATGTCCGAATTAATATAAATGATGACATATAGCTAATGAACTTAAAAAACACTAATGAGTATAAAAAGTAATCCATACTATAAGATGCTAGAATCATGTAAGTAGGAATTGATATAACTGCAACGAAAACCTGAATCTTTGATAAAGAATTAGCGCCACCAGATAAAATAATAAAATTTCGTTGTGGTACACCTAAAGAAACAATTAATGCTACAGCACAAAAGTATTTAAATATAACAATTGATTCAGTCCATTTTTTCGTAAACAAAATATCAAAAAATGTATCACTAAAATAAAAAGCCAAAAAAATTAATGGAAGCATTAACCACCAAGTTATTGCAGTTAACTTTATGAATGAAAGTCCTTTATCTGCATCTACATCATTAATATTTTTAGAGATTTTACTTAGAGAAATTTCATTGATTGTACTTATAAATATATCAACTATGATATCATAAAGACGTTTGGATAAATTAAAGAACCCTAATTCTTTAACCCCCAAAAAACTTCCCACAACAAAAGATTCTGCCTGAATAAAGAAATTAGTGAACCCATTAACAAATGTAACTGGCATAGCGAATTGATACATGTCTTTAATAACATCTAAATCAAAATGCACTATCGTTTGTGACTTAAATTTTGAATATAAAAAGACAAACCCGAACAATGAAATTGCAATTTGACTAAATACTAATGCCCAAACACCAAAATTTAACTGTAGTAGCAGATATACAGTAATTGCAGATGAACAGGTACAAATTATTGTTCTTAAAGCTAGCTGAAAATAAAATTCATATTTAACACAAAGTGTATTATACACATTAACAAAGCAGTCAAAAAAAACTTTCACAAACAATAAAACAATCATGTTATTAATATTTTCAGAATAAAAATCAAATTTAAAAACATTAAAGAACAATAACATAACAAAAATAACAATCGCTGAAACCAGTACATGGAACCAAATAACAGTTGAAACTATCTCTTTAGTCAAAACATCTATTTTAAATAAACTGTCTCGCCAACCGGTAGGCAATAATGAAGAAGCTAAAAATATTAATGTTAATGCTAAGGCTACTTCACCAAATGATTCTGGGTCTAAAATTCTAGCACTATAAACAAAAACAATAAAATTGAGTATCGGAGGGAAAAACTTACTAAAAAAAAGGGCAACTATCGATGCTTTACTTTTCATCGAAAAACCTAACTTTTATTTGTTCAGATAAGTTTTTCAAAATAAAGATAAAGACATCAATCCTTGAGAATAATACAACAGTTGAATTGATAAAGTGCTTTTTTTTAACTGATGTATAAAACTCAATCCATTTTACTTTTTTATTAATTGAATAATATAATCTGTAAAGTAGCTTTTCTGCATTTGTATCATAGTTAAAATCTTTAATTAAATTTAAGTTACAATCTCTTAACAATATTAAGTCTTCAACCGAGTGCTTTGCCGAAAGAGAGTCATCTCTGACCACGGCAACATAACCACATGCTTCAACAAGGATAAATCGAGCACCATGTGAGAGCAGTCGAGAATAAAACTCAAAATCTTCACCCAGTCTCATGTCTTCTTTATAAGATAAGTTATGTTGATTAATAAAACTTAGTTTCAAAAGCGGTTTAACAAAACCTAGCTCTTTTCTAGATTCATTTTCCCTAGTAATATTAGAATCAAGAAAATAGTTAAGATCGACAACCTGAGGTTCTACAATATCTAACATTTTAGTTAAATCAGTTGAATTGCTATCTACAATTCTAAACTGATCATCGGCAATAATGTCGTTATCATCAGCATAAGATAATAATGTCTCGAAACGATTCTCAATCAAAAAATCATCGGAGTCTAGAATAGTAACCCATTCTGTATTGCACATTTCGAGAGCTCTATTTCTTGAATAAGATGGGCCCATATTTTTTTTATTCGAAAGCACAACCACTTTTTTTTCAGCACTAAATTCTTTATTAATGACTTCAAGTGTTCTATCTGTTGAGAAATCATTAACAACATAAATCTTATCAACTAAAGGTTGGTTGATAGTCGAATTAATACATTTTACAATCGTTTTTTCACAATTATAAGCGGCAATGATAACTGAAATACTATTTTCCATTAATAATTCTCAATATGATTTAGACCCAAGGACTTTAGATTAACGCCGAGGTGAAAAATTCCACGCATAAGCCAAAAATGAAATTTTTCATTATTAACACAGAATAATAAACAGAATAAAAAACAAAATAATAGTTTAGAAAATGATATGAAAAACAACTTAATTCTATCTAGGAGACTGCTTGTACTTAGCTGTAATTGTCCAAATGATTGGCCCATTCTAAGCTTTCTTTTTAACATCCATGTTTTGGTTAGTCGGTTATCTGGCACCGGCTCTTCAACTATCGCCATAGGTTCATAAGCCAGCTTAGCTCCCTTCTCGTACATCTTATAAAAAAAGTCGGTATCTTCTCCACCAGTTCGACCATAAATTAAATTAAAATGAAGCCCATCCGCTTTAGCTAAATTAATGAGAGTGTTTCCTGTATAACCGGTTTTAATCTCATTATCGATGAATACTGGTTGGTGTGAGTGGAAATCATTAGCAATAATCCATTTAGGCGTATTGTCTGGATACATAGCTTTAACAGGACCAAATACTACGTCAGCATTATCTTTATCTAATCTTTTTAGCATTAGTGAAATCCAGTTTTTCGATGCAACTTGATCATCATCAATCGTAAAAAAAATTGGGCTGGTTGTATTATCTAGGCAAGCGTTCCTTGCAATTGAAATATTTCTTTTAGGCGCATGAACGTATTTTAATTTTAAACTTAATTCAATGGCTAAATTTTCAATATATTCTTTCGCAACTGTCGTTTCATCATTATCGGCAACAACAACTGTAATAGTAATATTTTTAGGTAAAACTTGAGCAACAATAGACTCTAATGTAAGTCTAATTTCAGGCCTTTTATAAGTACAGATGCCAATACATACTTCCATATATAAATCCTATCTAAATAACGTATTGGAAAATAATTTACGACAAAATCCAGCTGACCATCCAAGATGCATAACCGCAGCACTGGGTCCTGACAAAATAATAATTAATTCCCTATTCTTTATTGATAAAAAAACACCATAAGCTAAACATATAATTAACCAGCTGATGAATGGTAAAGTATAAATTAAGCTTACAGGATATAATAGGCAAAGTAATAATGCCGGTAATACAGATAAAGGAATTAGCTGCCTAACTTTAGGAATAGATTTATGTTTAATGACATTAGAAGCACGTCCAATACCATATTTATAATATTGTTTAAATAGTCCTGTAAAAGTACCACGAGGATAATATGTCATTTGAGTGGCCGATGTTAACCATATTTTAAACCCTGATTTAACTAATCTAAAATCGAGCTCTGCATCTTCATTAGCAACAAAGGTTTCATCATAACCATCAACTTGATTAAATGCAGAAACTCTCATTAATGCATGGTGTCCATGATCAACCCAAAGCCCTTCATTTTTAATATTTCGATGTGCCGACCCACCATTACCTAACTTTGAGTTTTGTGTGATAGCAAACACTTTTTGTAAATCCGTTTTACCAACGGTATCCATCGCAATTACGACGGAATCAGCATGAGTCATTTCTGCCGATTGAATAAGTGAAGTAATAAAGTTATCTGGGTAATCTGCATGAGCATCAATACGTATAAAATACTCACTATCATTTCCGAAGAGCTTTACCGCTAGATTTACCCCAGCGCTTTGAATTTTTTTATTGTTATGAATCAGTCTGATATTTATGTTGTCAATTATGAAATCTTTAACGATTTTTTGGGTTCCATCAGTGCTCCCACCGTCGGCAACAACAATGAGAACACTCTCAATTTGACAAAACTGCTGTAATAGTCGACCAATATGCGCCGCTTCATTTAAACAGGGAATAACAACGAGTATTGTTTTTTTTGTCATCACTTAAACGTTCCTGATGTGTCCTTATGCCAATCTGCTAATGCTTTTACCAAACCATCATCAAATGTCTTACCTTGTTGCACTAACCAGCCAGGATATATATTTGTCGACTGAACAAGTTTCATCACCCTATCAGGATGTATACCTACATTAAATGCGTTGAACAATCTAAAGGTTTTAGCCGCTAGTAGAACAATAAACTTTGGTACCAGAACAGTTTTCACGTTCGGAAAATGTTCTTTTTTTAAATGTTTCAATAATATCTTCTAGAGAGTAACCATGATGATATGCGCCATTAAATGTTACTTCACCACGATTAATTTCTTTAGCGTAAGAGATTGCTTCAAGAAGGTCTTTTACATAAATACAGGCTTTAATGGTATCTTTACGACCTGGGTAAATGAATATGCCTTTTGATAACAGTGTTGCTAGACGAGTAAAATTCCCACCTTCTCCATGACCAAAAACTACAGCAGGTCTAACAATAGTAATTTTATTGTTACTGTCTGAGCGTTGCCAGTCGCGATGTACTCTTTCAGCTATCATTTTAGAGTAACCATATGAAGATGTTGGTTTTAACTCTGTCGTTTCTATTTTTTTTTGTCTTCACCTGGGCCATATACTGATATTGAACTTGTAAACACAATTTCTTTAATATTGCATTTTGTCGCAAACTTACATATTTCAATAGCACCCATGATATTGGTCTCGTAGTATTCATGATGCTCATGGCCAGGAGTAGTATGTATTGCAGCGAAATTGTAAATGATATCAATGCCTTCAAATAACTCTAAAGTCGATAAGTCTCTAACATCTGCTTGAATATACTCGACATTTTTAACTCTTTTTGTAGGTTGTTTAATATCTATAGAAATTATCTTGCTTGCGGTAGCAAATAATGAGTCAATCAAATGAGTACCTATGAACCCTGAACCGCCAAAGATAACTATGTTTGCGCCAACCTTATGCGACATTAATTACTCTCCTTTCTGAAGTATCAAACGAAATCCAAGCAAAACAAATTAGAAACTGAATCAGTGTAAACTGTCTAAATAAAATCGCTTCTAAAAATGATTGGATAAATAAAAATAAAAATATATAAAGGGATATAACTTTGCTTGGATCACTTATGAAATAAGATTTAAATATTCTTTTCACCATAAATAATACGCCAACTAAGTATAGTATCAATCCCAATATCCCTAGCTCTACCCATATATTGATAAATATATTATGAAAATTAAAACCTGAACCTGAAGGTACACTAGCAAACTCCCAAATATCTTCAGCAACAGAGCTATTTATAACAAATACACTTTGATATCCGGCTCCTAATATTGGATTGTTTGCTATTAACTCTATCCCTCTATCCCAAATATAAGTGCGGCCTGTGAGAGTAGGATCTTTATCAAGACTATACATGAATTCATCAAAAATATGATGGGTTAAAGAGTAGATAATTGTTGAAACTATACAAACACAAAAAAAACCGACTAGAAAATTTATTAATACCCTAAGTGAAATTGATATTAATATCTTTTGATAGCTCATTATCACATACATTAGGATAATTGACACCAATACTGATGCTATTGCACCCAATGACTTTGCTTTAATCAAAATTAAACTAGAAGTAATTAATAAAAAAAAACCCAACAATCGAGATATTTTAGTCGGGTTTTCAATGTAAAAAAAAATGGCTAACGATATTCCAACAGCAAAAGCTGTATGTGTTGCTAAATAGTTCTTACTTTCAAAAATACCAATTAAACTATATTCACCAGTCATACCATTTAAGGCAAATCGATTTGTTAAAAGGCTCGCTAACATAGCCGTAAAAAGAGAGAACCCTAAACAATATAATAGAGTTCTTCTTTCTATTCGGAAGATTATAATAATTGAGAACATCGTTGTTAAGAAAAGTTGTATTCCACCCCGTAATGCTAACAATGGATAATCAGCCCAAAGACTTGAGAAAATAGCCAATATAGGTATAAATAGCAATGCTTTATTTTTTAAAAGAATATGTATACTTTCGTTAAGATTTGAAACTAAAACAATTCCGCCACAGCAGAGCATTGCAAATGCTGCAACACTACCCAGAAGAGAATTAAAAACTAAAGACGATAAGAAAACAAACACAATCAAAAAGACAAAAAAATTTGTTTTTATAAGAGTTATATTTTTATAATTTTTCATTTTTATCTTGATAAATAGACATAAAATAAATATCATCCTAGAAAATTAAATATAAATAGAGAAAATTATGGATAACATAATATCTAAAAACATATCAACGGCTAGGGTTATTTGTATATTAAGTTTAGTGTATGTCCATTTTCCTCCATTTTTTGGCGAGATCGTTGAAATACATTCTTTTACTGAATACCTAGCCACTCTAATAAGTAATGTTATTGGGAGAAATAGCGTTCCACTCTTAAGCGTAATTAGCGGGTATTTAATAGTAAAAACATTCTACAAATATGATTTTAAATTATTACTTAAAAATAAGATATTAACCCTACTTATCCCTTTAGTCACCTGGAACTGTATCAGTTTTATAAAAGACCTCGTCATTAACTCATCAACAATAGAGAATATAAATGCATTAAACTATTTCTTTGCTATCTACGATACTCCAGGAATAGTACCACTTTATTTCTTAAGAGATATTTTTATTTGTGTCATGCTAACACCAGCTTTAATATATATAAGTACAACCTTAAACACAAAAATCACAATACTTACACTTACACTATTATCTATATTTATTACCGACAGCTATATTTTCATTAACGATGCTATATTGGTTTTTTTCTTCGTTGGCATAGTTATTGCTAAAAAAAATATTAATTTAAAAATATTTGAAGGAAAATATATTACCTTTATATGTTTACTGTGCTTACTCACCATTATAAACATTCGAATTTACATTACACAGTATGATTCAGATATCTACATCAATACAGCATTGACAACATTTGCAAGATTTTTTGGTGCTATTGTATTTTGGAACATAGCTTGTTTTTTATCTAAAACCACAAGAATAATGAAACATAGCTCTATAATCTTTTTTACCTTTTGCTCTCACACTATTATAATTGAAATCATGTGGAGAATAGCCCTGCGTTGCGATATTACATCAATGTCATATACATATTTAGGATTATTTATTATCAGCCCAGTCTTGGTTTTTATTATTTCACAAATGATTTATAAAGTTATGATGGTAACTTTCCCAAAAATCGAAATAATGTTAACGGGAAAGCGTTCAATAAAAATATTAGATAGTAAAGGTTTATAGGCAGAACTACAGCTTGTACGTTATTGCCTAATATTTGTTTAAACATAATCATAAATAGCCGGCTTTCGAGTTAGCAATTAGAACAATTATTGACGACTAATGCACATAAGCCTGGATTATTGATGTTGTAAAACTACCAACCTCATTTCAGTTTTATAGAGTACTGCATACACAAATTAAACGATTATTGGGGCACAAGCATTCTCATATCAATCAGCGTCAACTCATTGATAACTATCAACGGATAAAATTGAGTAACTAACAAAAAGACACGCTACCGCCACTAGATTACAGCTTCCAGATTGCTATGACGCGTTTCAAATTGTCTATTTCTTTGAGGTTTAACGCTTCAGAACGAAACAGTAGAAGATCCCTTAGTTGATGCTTTTTAGAGCACTACTAACTGATTTTTGACTTAAGTACTTAGTTATTATTAAGTAAAATCAGTTTTACCCTATCTAACAGTTAGTTAGCACAAAGCCACTAACCCGAAGTGATAGGCTGGGATGTAGCAGAAAATAGTAATGATATGAGTTCACGTTGGAAATAAGCTAACGAAGCAAAATCTTCTGATTTTAAGCTCAACAATAGTTATTTGTGGCCTCATGCCTTATTTACAATTTCCTTCTCTACTATTCGTTTTGTCATCGTTCCTCTTATTGGCCGAGGATTATAATGTATACCGTAAGTTAATGACAGTTTTTTGACTATTTTAATTAAACGTCACTTTTTCGTCGTTATGTACATTATTTACCCGGATATATCGTAATACCTGCTTTTTGCAGCATGTTCTTCACTAACATCGTTACAGACTAATCTGCGTTTGATTGCAACATGATTTTACTGCTTGTTAGCTACATGCTGAACTAGCAAACAAATTTATGCCGCACCACTTGGCCGCATTACCTAACAATTTGCACTTTAGTGGTGCAATGCAATATCATAATCTGTCACTCTTCCGAGGCGGTATAAGTGAAACCCTTTATCACCAACATAACCAATAAAACTAAGAATAGGCCACTGTTTAATAACAATTAAATATAATTATTGATTTTATTACTCTATGTTAACTATCAAAGTTACCAGGTTTACTAGCCGCTTAATTAGACTGTTCTGTACAATATTAGTGTTGAAATTGCCCTTGCCCCCCATCGGGTTAATCAAGTTGCGTGCCAACAAATTGACACAGTCAAAAAACATTCTCCCAATTGCTTTTGGGTTTAAAATAAGACTAAATGCACTTGTTGAATTTTTTCGCTATGCTGAAGCAGATTTCTGGACGAGTGATATAAACTTATGCAATACGTCATTTTATTGTCGTTTTGACGTTAACTAGATTATGATGTGCATAATTATTGCTACCATTTATGTATATTTATTACACTTAGCTAAATTTGCTCACATGATTAGTAGGAATTAACGTATTAAGTTTGCTGTGTTTGGCATGGATAAATATCGCCATTGGCTAGTAATGTCTGTGGTGTTTTCTGCTGTGTGCTGGGCAACCATCAGTGACGATTTGTTTACCGACGATTTCTTTAAACAAATTCAACAACGTTACGGTGAAGACAGGCTAGAAGATTTTAGTGATTGGCGAGATACCATCGCTGAAGGAAGTGCGCTTAGTGACATGGATCGTTTACATTTAGCCAATCAGTTTGCTAATAGGCGTATCCGTTTTGTAAGCGATAATGATCATTGGCAAAAAAGTGATTATTGGGCGACGCCACTTGAATCATTAGGCAGTAAAGGTGGAGATTGTGAAGACTTTGCCATCTTTAAGTATTTTACATTAAAGGCCATGGGGGTTGATGAAAGTAAGATGCGCTTGATGTATGTGCGTGCTTTATTGATAAATGAACCCCACATGGTGTTAATTTACTTTGAAGACCCAAAGGCAATGCCCTTGGTGTTGGACAACTTAAAAACACAAATTTTACCTGCTAGCCAACGCCGAGATTTAAAACCTGTTTATTCATTTAATGGTCAAGGATTGTGGTTAGCAAAAGCGCAAGGGTTAGGCAGTAATAAGCCCACTAGCGGTGGCACTAAAAATTGGACTGATTTAATCAATCGAATTGAAAATGGCGAATAATCGTTACAAAGGATCTGGAGCAAACCATGTTTTCTAAAGGAATGTCGTTACGAGTACAGTTGTATCTCCTAATAGGCTGTTTATCGATTTTTAGCTTTGGCGCTGCGTTATACAATAACGTATCGAATATGCGTGGCTATTTAAATGAGCAGTTGGCATCTCATGCACAAGGTGCAGCACACAGTTTAGGATTATCGATATCACCTTATATGGATGAAGAAGGCCTAGTAATTGCAGAAACAATGACCAATGCTATTTTCGATTCTGGCTATTATCAACACATTACGTTTACCGATCTTGATGGCAAAGTATTATTTGAACGCACCAACCCTCAAGGTAACTTTGCCGTACCTGAATGGTTTATCAGTTGGTTTACGCTGCATCCTCCTGTAATGACCAGTGAAGTGAGTGACGGCTGGCGTATTGCCGGTAAACTGGAAGTGCAATCGCATGCGGGTACGTCATATAAAAGTTTATGGGATCATGCGCTTAGTAATTTAACTTCAACGTTATTTCAACTTGTTATAGCCCTATTGTGTACTTACTTCATTTTAAAGTCGGTGTTAACCCCTCTTAATAGTATTGAGAAGCAA
Source organism: Shewanella vesiculosa (assembly GCF_021560015.1). Taxonomy (NCBI): domain Bacteria; kingdom Pseudomonadati; phylum Pseudomonadota; class Gammaproteobacteria; order Alteromonadales; family Shewanellaceae; genus Shewanella; species Shewanella vesiculosa. The sequence continues at coordinate 1,769,644 of NZ_CP073588.1, forward strand.
GCTGAGTCGGTGATTCAAAAACGCTTTGAGCTTAATCCTATTAAGCCCTTTACCACTGAATTACGTACTTTAGTTAATGCGATTAATCGTATGATTGAGAATATTCAGCGATCATTTAACGAACAAACTCAATTGGCAGAAACCTTGTCGCGTGAGGTTTATATTGACGCATACTGGGTTGCCAAATCGCCGAGCATTGTTAAAAAAGTTTGAGTCGATTCAAGCTGAATATGAACAACACGGAAACCGATTTTATTTAGGCTTATTGTCGATGACCTCTTTAAAGCAGGTGAATGACGATGAAAAGGTTATGGCAGTGGTGATGACTATATTTTATCTGGAGCACAGCTTTTTAGTAAGCAGATAAACAGTTTACAAGAGTCGACCTTATACCGTATTTCTGGGTCTGAATTTGCCTTTTTGAGTTCACTTACTGAAGATGAAGCCAAAGAAGTCGATGAGCACATTGCTGCGAGTATTTTGATTGAAAGCTCATCACGTTTTGGTAATGGCTTTGCAAAACATAGCCTCACCCGCGTAAACCATCAAGAAGACTTTGCTGATGTCGTTATGCGTTTAGATAATCAGCTTGTTCATAATCAATATGCAGATAAGGCCAAGGGGCTCGTTTCTGCTCAGGGTATGCAAAAGAATCATTCGCGTGAAGAATGGGTTGGAATTTTGACTCAGTTTACTGATTATTTCAAAAACGAAATTAACCACTCTAGCAGCAAAGATTTTGCCATTAAGTGTATTCCGTTAGATAAATTATTCGATTTAATGCTCCAGCCTGTTGTAGATGATAATCAATCGATTTTATATGTTGAGTCGTTTGTTCGCTTTAAAATAGCGGGAGAAAATTTATCGACTTTAGACGTGTTTGCCATGGCTGAAAGATTGGGCTTGTTGCAAGATCTTGAACAAGCTGTTGTGTGTTTTATTTTTTATAAGCTGCAACACATTGAACACACGCGTGTGGCGATTAACATTAGCAACCGTGCGCTGCATAACCCAGTGTTTACCGATTGGTTGTTTGATTTATACCAAAAATTGCATAGAACCCTTCCACCACTTTTGTATGAATTTAACGAGTCTGGTGCAATGCTTTCGCTTGAATCGACAGAGAAGTTTATTAGCCGAGCGAAACAATTAGATATTGATATTGCCATTGAACGTTTTGGCTCTAGCTTGAGTTCATTTTGCTACATCAGAAACTTAAACATTGATTACATTAAGATTGATCCTAGTTATGTGCGTGACATAGCTGAATCTGACACACGCTTTTTTGTTCAAACGGTGATTCAAATTTGTCATGGTATTGGCATTAAAATCATCGCACCACAGGTAGAATCGGTCGTTATAGGTGAACATTTTTCACTCATGAATATCGATGGTTTACAAGGTAATGGATTGTATGCTGTACGAAATTTCAGTACAATTATTCCCGCTAACGCAACAAGTACATGGATCAGTGCATTGCAACTGAATAACTTTAGTCATTCAACAAATATCGAGGCAGAATAAATAATGCGCAAAAGTAAATTAACCCTGTTATTGGTTTCAGCATTATTGACTTCGGGCATGTCTGCCGGTGTTATGGCTGAAGATACTTTAACCGCTAGTACTCAAAATACTCCTGTTTCAGATGCTGCAACACAATTAGCTAGTTCTCTTGTTGCCGCTAATGGCGATGAAGCATTGATAATCGAAGCATTAAAAGCTGCTGTTGCTGCAGGTTTGAGTTCTGATGACATCTTAGCTATTGCGATTGCTAACGGGATTGACCCTGCTATTGTTGCAGCCAATCTTGAAGATGCACAAACTGCTGGCGGCGGTGCATTTGGTGCGGCTCCAGCTCCAGGTGGCCCAGGCTTCGGTGGCGGCTCAGGCGGCGGCGCTGGAACAATATCTAGCAACTAATTTTTTAACGCGGTTTCGTTTTATTACAGTTTACATAACTACAAAACGAATTTGCTTTAAAACAAAAAAACAGCGCAATTTGCGCTGTTTTTTTATGCCTAAAATTCAATATATTCTTTAGCCGCCATACAGAATCACTATCCAATCGTCATTCCCGAGATCTGTTGTATGGTTCTAGCTGTTGATTAGATTTGGGTTCCTAGGTTCTAGGTTTCGCCCCACCCGCTCGTCATCCCAGAGATCTGTTATCAGGGATCCAGGTGTTGCTGTTGATCTTGTGTAAAAGCAAAAAACCAACACCTGGATTCCGGCTCAAAAGCATTGCCGGAATGACGGAGTAGTGGGCATTGTTTGTATGAAGTAGTGGTAAGCATTATCTACTAGCGTTGTATTGGGCATGTAACTGTAAGCCCTACCCGCACGTCATCCCTGAGTGCTTGTATCAGGGATCCAGGTGTTTCTGTTGACCTTGTGTAAAAGCAAAAATCTACACCTGGATTCCGGCTCAAAAACATTGCCGGAATGACGGATATAGAAACATTATCAGAATGACAAATAGATGGAGCTTTGTCTCGCCGCCGTCATCCTCGAATGCTTTAATTGAGGATCCAGCTCTTATCTTGGCTTTACTTCAGTCGTCATCCCCGAGATCTGTTATCGGGGATCCATTCTTTGCCTTGTTGATGGTAAAAGCTGATTGATTTATATTTCGAGATCATCCCAACGTGGATTAAACTTCTCAATTAATTGAATGTTCCATTCTCTCTTCCACTTTTTAAGCTGTTTCTCTCTTGTTATAGCATTATAAATATCATCAAAAACTTCGTAGTAGACTAATAAATTAATTGAATATTTTTTAGTAAAGCCATCAGACAAGCCATTTTTATGCTCCCAATCTCGTCTGATTAAATCAGACGTCACTCCAATATAGAGTGTGCCATTAGGCCGATTAGCCATGATGTAAATATATGATTGCTTATCCATAAGCGTGTACCTGACTAAATGATAAATAAAATATAGCATCTAGTTAGATGGGTGCCTGTAAAAGCTACAAACTGGATTCCGGCTTAAAAGCATTACCGGAATGACGGATAAACAAACATTATCAGAATCACGAATAGAGGAAACTTCGCCTCACCGCCGTCATCCTCGAATGCTTTTATCGGGGGATCCAGCTGTTGTCTTGGCTTTACTTCAACTCAGTCATCCTCAAATGCCAAGATTCCGGCTCAAAAGCGTTACCGGAATGACGGAGTAGTGGGCGTTGTTTGTATGAAGTAGTGGTAAGCATCACCTACTAGCGTTGTATTGGCCATGTAACTATAAGCCTACCCGCACGTCATCACTGAGATCTGTTATCCGAGAGCTAGGTGTTGCTGTTGATCTTACTTAAAAGCGTAAAAGCTAACACCTGGATTCCGGCTCAAAAGCATACCGGAATGACGGAGTAGTGGGCGTTGTTTGTATGAAGTAGTGGTAAGCATTACCTACTAGCGTTGTATTGGGCATGTAACTGTAAGCACCACCCGCTCGTCATCCCTGAATGCTTGTATAATTTTATTACAGCAATGCTTGTTCTATGTCTGCTATCAAGTCTTCTACATTTTCTAATCCGACGGATATACGCAGTAGGTTGTCGGTGATACCGGCACTGAGTCTGGCCTCTGGAGTGTATGGTGAGTGGGTCATAGATGCTGGGTGTTGAATTAGGGATTCTGCATCACCTAAACTGACTGCTATGGTAAAGAGCTCGAGACGATTAACAAAGTTGATCGCGTCTTGCTTATTGCCTTTGAGTTCGAATGCAATCACCCCTCCGGCGCGTTTCATTTGCTTACCGATAAAACCATGACCTTGATGATGACTTAGCCCTGGATAAAAAACTTGGCTAAATTGAGGATGTTTATCTAAATATTCAGCTAGCACTTCAGCATTGTCACAGTGGCGAGTTAATCGCACATCTAAGGTTTTTAAGCCGCGTAAAATAAGCCAAGCATCGTGTGGAGAGATCACGCCACCAAAGTCTTTGAGTATTTCATATTTCAGTCGGTGCATGTGCTCTGCGTTACCACACACAATACCGGCAATAACATCACCATGGCCATTTAAGTACTTGGTAGCACTGTGGATCACCATGTCGATCCCCATGGCTAAAGGTTGTTGCAATAAGGGCGTCATAAAGGTGTTATCGACTATTGATACCAATTTATGGACTTTAGCAACCTTGGCGATTGCAGCAAGATCAAATACTTGTAAATGTGGGTTCACTGGGGTTTCACAAAATATCACTTTGGTATTGGGCATAATAGCCGCTTCAATTGCTGCAATATCAGTAAAATCGACCAAGGTGCTGGTAATGCCTAAACGAGTCAGCTGAGTGGTCATTAACGCAAAGGTACAACCATAGACGGCTTTGGAAGCAATCAAGTGATCGCCTGCATGTAAATGGGTTAGTAGTGCACTTGATACAGCAGCCATACCAGATGCGGTTGCGGCCGCATCTTCTGCGCCTTCAAGCAACGCCATTTTGCGCTCGAGTTCTGCAGTGGTTGGATTACCTAAACGTGTATAAATATAGCCTGGTTCTTCGCCAGCAAAGCGAGCGCCGCCCTGCTCTACGTTATCAAATACAAATGTGGCTGTTTGGTAAAGTGGTGTAGTAAGTGAGCCAAAGGCTTCGCGTTGATGGCCGCCATGAATAGCTAAAGTTGCTAAATTCCATGTGTTGTTCTTGTTGTCTTGCATTGCTTCTCCCTGCGCCACCTTGTTATGAGTTGTTGCCCTCTTTAGGGTAACTTTTGTATGGTAGTCGGGATTCAAGATACAGTGGAATAAAATATAACCAAGCGATTGCTAAAAAATAACCAAAACCATTAATGTAAAAACAATTTTACAAACCATTTGGTGTGGTGTTTTTAGTAAGGGGATTTTCTATAGTGCAGATTATCATGGGCAATAATCAAAGGTATTTTGCGCTAACAGCTTAAACCGCCAACGCAGATGATAAACAGGCAATTAGTGCGACAGTGATAACTTAAGCTTTTGCATTCCTTGCTCAATACTCACCAGCGGCTGATAGCCTAAATCTTGTTTTGCCGCGCTGATATCAAAGTAATGACTGGTTGATAATTGTCTTGCGACAAAGCGAGTCATGATGGGCTCTTGCTGTTTGTTAAGTAAGCCGTAGACTGTTTCAAGCAGCACACCAGCAGCATAAGCAACAGATGCAGGAACTCGCTTGGTCACTGGCGGTAAATCAACGCAAGCTAGGATCTGGTTAAGCATTGCAGCCATTGTAATCGGTTGGTCGTTACTTAAAAAATAGGCTTTACCGGCACTATTGGCGGCGCCAACAAGGTCAACTGCTGCCAGAATATGTGCATAAGCGGCATTGTCGACATAAATCGTATCGACCAGTTTATCTTGCTGTCCTACCAGTTTTAAGCGCCCTGCTTTGGCCCGTTCGATCACTCGCGGAACCAGATGAGGATCATTTGGCCCCCAAATTAAATGCGGCCTTAAGGCGGTTGTTCTTAACATGGGATGATTGGCTTTTAATACCATGGCCTCAGCGATGGCTTTCGATTCACCATAGTAATTAAGGTATTCACTGGCATAAGGTGCAGATTCATTAATGCCATTTTCATCCACACCAGCAAACGTTACACTCGGGGTGCTGGTATAAATTAACCTTTGAATATTAACCGCTTTACATGCGTTGATGATATTGGCTGCGCCATCGACATTGGGCGAGAAATAACTTTGTTTACTGCCCCACACGCCAGCTTTTGATGCCACATGAAAAACTAAATCGCAACCTTGCATCGCCTGTTTTACACTAGCAAAGTCGCTAATATCACCTTGACGCATATCAACCCCAAGTTTTATAAGCTTAGGATAATGACCTCTGGCAAAACCGACAACCTCAATTCCAGCGGCTAATAAACGCTGACAAATGGCGAACCCAAGAAAGCCACCCGCACCGGTCACAAAAACTTTGCTAACCGATTGCGCTAACTGCTTCAATGCAGCTTGCTCTAGAGGATGTAAGTCTGCCAAATCCATCGTTATTCTTTCCATTGCTTTTGGGCCCATATGGCGAGTTTTTCTCTGAATATTTTCGCATTATGACGCACGTCGACAGGGAAATCTGGATGAATTAAAAAGCGCCCAATGCCTTCAGTATGTGGATACTGCTGAGCCAATGCCATTAGCTCCTGATAAAGGATCTTAGAGGTTGAGCAAACAATGCCTTTGTGTAATTCGACGCACAAAACCGGAACCATATCACCATTAACATCAACGCCAACAATGGCGGAACGTTTAACTTGAGGATGAGTATTAAACACTCGCTCACAGGGCAGTGTATAAAAGCGTTTAAGTCGCTGCTTACCTCGCGTAGCATCAACGATGTGACCTTTACGTCCACACATCCACAATAAGCCATGATCGTCGATATACCCTACGTCACCCATACGATGAATGACGCGATCGCCATCGTTAATTTTAGCTAAGTCTGTCGCATGTTGACGTTGGTAATAGGCTTGACTGACCATGGGACCACTCACCACGATTTCACCTATTTGGTTGGCGCTAAGCTTATTAACCTTTGCCCATTCAGGCTGCGCTACATCAGTAACCGCAATAATATCCACACTGACAGACTGTATTGGCTTACCGACACAAATGCCTTTACCTTGATCGGTTAATTCGCTAGTAGCAAACAATGCATGACTGCCAATCATGCTGATAGGCAAAGATTCTGTCGCGCCGTAAGAATTCAGCACTTCAACCTGTGGGTTAAGCATCTTGCTAAAACGTTTAATCGAGCTAATTGTAGCTGGCGCACCAGCTGAAATAACCCGTTTAACACTGGTTAACTTATGCTGAGTTTGTTCGCCCGCTTGGCCTAAGCGTTCTAATAAGGCGGGATTAACGAACATGTTACTGCAATGATATTGATCGATTGCAGCAAACAAATTAGCAGGATTGGCGCTAATGGGTTTACTGGCATCCATGTCGGGCACAATAGACGCCATGCCCAGTGCTGGGCCAAATAATGAAAATAGCGGGAATGTGGCTAAGTCTCGCTCGCCAGGAGTAATACCGTAATCGTGTTTAAGGGCGCTAATTTGTGCTTCAAACATCCCATGACTATAAACCACGCCTTTGGGGGTTCCTGTGCTACCACTGGTAAATAAAATCGCCGCCATTTCATCGCGTTCAAACAATGCTATCTTAAGCGGTTGCGCTTGATTACGGCCAATTTCAATTATGGTTTCTAGGCTAATCGCATTGGCTAACCAACGCTGTAAACCCGAGCCTCCGACATTAATAAGGTGTTTAACACTGCCCTTACCCCAACCGAGAATACGCCTTGCAATATGGGCTTTAGGTATGCCAATAAACACATCCGGGCGTGACTCTTCAAAACACTGTTTAAGGTTGTTAATGCCCATGCCAGGATCGACCAGAATAGGAATAATCCCCGCCTTGAATAAGGCGAAGGTAAGCGAAAAAAACTCAAGGCTGGGTGTCACCATTAACACGGCTTTCATGCCGCGCGTAATACCAAATTGCAATAAGCCTTTGGCAATCATATCTGATTGCTGATGCAGGCTGATAAAATCAATTTCTTGATAATCAAATCGCCCTTGCTTGGCATGTTGCACAGCAACGGCAAGCTCTGTTGGCATGGTTTGCGCAGCGGTGTTTAGATGCTGGCAGATATTGGCATTAGCGACAACGGTGGTTTGAGTCATGTTTATTCATTCTGACTAATGTGGATGATTCATCTGAGCAGGCTTGCTGTGATAAAACAGGTAACCAAGCCAAACTTTTTAGACGCTTAAAATCACTAAAAGGCTCAAATGAGCCTTTTAGTCGGATTAGTTTTTTGCGATAAAATCTTTGATTAAGCCAATGACTTCGTCGCTGGCATCTTCAAGAATGTAATGACCGCAGTCAGCAAACTCGTGCACAGTCGCATGAGGCATTCGCTGTCGCCATTCTTGTAAAAAATGCTTATCAAATACAAAATCTTGTAAACCAAAGCAAATCAATGTCGGGACATCAGCAAACTGACTTAAGCTGTCGCCAATACTGGTGACTAAATCATAATTACGATCGCCTGGCTTTAGGGGAATGTCTTGCACAAAGCGTAAGGTCGAAATACGATTTTTCCACGAATTAAAAGGCGCAACGTAGGCTTCTCGAACCTCTTTTGCCATTGGCTTTCGCTTAACGCCGACATAAGAAGCCGCTGACGAAAACGCATTCAAACCACGAACCAGCAAGGTGCCTAGCAAAGTTTCTCTACAAATCCATAGCGCCCATGGAAACGGCTTGGTTTTAGGCAAATGAAAGGCTGCAGTGTTTAAACACACGATACGCTTAATGCGATCGGGATGACGCGCCGCAAAGCCCATACCAATCATACCGCCCCAGTCATGCACCACTAGAGTAATGTTTTGTGTAACATCAAGACTGTCCAGCAAAGCTTCTAAATCGTCAATGCGGCTTTTTAAAGTGTAATCATATTGAGGATCATCAGGCTTGTCTGATAAACCACAGCCAATATGATCTGGCACAATACATTGATGGGAATCACTCAAGGCACTGACTAAATTTCTGTAGTAGTAACTCCAACTAGGATTACCGTGCACCATCACAACAGGCTCGCCTTGGCCTTCGTTGATATAGTGCAGTTTATTGCCATTACGATCTAAAAAATGACGTTTAAATGGCAGCAAGTTGTCTAGCATGATGCATCCTGTTAACTATTTTTATAATGAAATGCAAAAACGTCAGTGCAGCCATAGGCTTACCACTTAATTCCTAACATCATGCAGTTTAAGCCACTGCCTATTCCTAAAAAGCTGACTTGATCGCCAACACGTAAAAAGCCTTCATCATGAGCAATTGCCGCCGTCACAGGAAGTGAGACCGTGCCCATATTGCCTAATGTTTGATAGGTGGGATATTCTTTTTCGTGGGGTATATTTAATGCATTGAGCACTTGTCTGCGGTTGGAAGCCCCCACTTGATGACAAATCACTTTATCAACTTGTTCGACAACCCAGTCACGCTGCTCTAAAAAATGCTCCCAAGTGTGCTTGGCAAGCTCGACACCTTCTTTTAATAAGGTGACCGCGTCTGTACGCATAAACTCACGGTACAACAAGTGCCCAGCTTCTTGCAGGCCCCATTGACACAATTGGTGATGTTCTGGTGCAGACAAATGACTCGCCCCTAACAACTGGTGTTGGCGAGTGGTTTTAAGGTCCAAAGTGCCATCGGTTAAAATTACCGCAACAGCGCCTGAGCCACCGGTTAATGTCGCCAGTGATTGAGCAAAATTTTGCATGGTCGGTTCAGCTAACATGTGGTCGATGGTCGCATCAACTATGTCTCGTGCAGATTCACACGACACCACCATACCGGCTTTGATTTGGCCTAACTCGATGCGGTTAGCAATATCTAAAATGCCCGACAACACACCTAAACACGCATTACTGATATCGTAGATTGCAGTGTCTTTAGACACCCCGAGTTCAGCAGCAATACGACAAGCGGTAGCGGGTTCATGTTGGTCACGACAGACACCGGTGTAAACCACCGCGCCTAAATCACTGACATTGATTCCGGTTTCATTCAAGGCCTTTCGTGCTGCAGCAATGGCACCATCTGATAAACGATGACCTTTAGGCCACCAGCGACGCTCGGTAATTCCGGTTAACGCGGCAAGTTGCCCCATTGGAATACGAAACTTTTGATACAGTGGCGCCAAGCGAGATTCTAAATCGCTACTCGACACTACTTGTGGTGCTAGCTCATAGGCCAGACTATTGATAAAGACGCGTGAATATTTCATTAAACCGTATAATTCGCTTAGCTCTAGCAAGCCCAAAAGCCACTAGAATAGTTGTTATTCGTTATTAACCCGCCATTTGAACAAGAATGGCCTAATTATTCAATCAAAAACAGTAAGCCAATACCGTCATTTGGATAATTATTTATGGTTAGATTTCATTGCTTGATTAACTAGTATGTTGATTTTCACAGTTTTAAGGTAAATAGACTAGTATAAACAATGGTTTAATTTACCGATTTGTGACAAATGCTGTTATTCGTCTGTTTTAATTGCTTGGATCAAGGCATTTCGTGGTGTCACACTGTTTGCACAAAATTCAGCCAAGGTAACTTGGTATCCCTGCTCCTGTAAAAAACAGACTCGGTCGAGCAATAGCCAGCGCTCCAATGCACGACGAAATAAATGAGCCACTAAATCGATTCGCTTTGTCAGGCGTTGACGCGCAATACCGCGGTGCAAATAATGGCTTAAATTAATCTCACTGGATAGTGATAAATGCTTTTGATTTGCTGCCCATTGGCAAAAATCGCTAAAACTACCGCTAAGCTGGCTTTTTTTAATCGTCGGCACCGGTAAATAAGCCTCTACACCTCGAATATCTCGCTGCAAGCTATCAAACCCTAAGCGCCATGATACCTCTTGATTGCGTAATTGTTGTTTTTTACTGTTGGCAATAACGCTTTGTTGCAAGGGTAGTTGTAAATCATGCTTTGACAGCTTCAGAGCGCTGCCTTTGGCTAAAGCCGATAACGGCTGATAATCTTCATGCTCAATCAAATGATAACAACAAGGTGAAATAGAAATCGCCCGAGTACCTGCTAAGGTTGCTAACTTGAGTAAATGTATGTGTAAGTCACCGCAGGCGTGCAATGCGATGGCATGTTGATCGATTAACAATAGCGGTTTACTTGAGTCTATTGGCGCAAACGCATCGGCACAAATAAAACGCTGCGGTATCTGCCATTGTTTGGCAAACATTTGCCCTTGGGCGCATAAACTCGCTTGCCACTCAAGACTGGTCACCTCAACCTGTTGCTGCTTGGCGACTAAACGGCCTAAATGGCCTTTACCAGCACACCATTCTAAAATGGGTAATCGAGGTAACAATGGTTGATACTTTGGATCAACTTGATGTGAAAACGCCGTAATTTGCTGCCATTTTCGCCCTTTAATATGAGCGCTAAAATGCACTAAATCGTCATTTTCAGGCTGATTATTTTGTTGCTCTTGACTGGAAAAATCGACCGTATTCTCTGAGTGAACAGATTGTGTAGCCGAAGTGATGACTAACCAGCTTAGTTGACTAATGAGTTCGTCAGCCTGTGGTAATAGACTTTGTTTAATATCGCTCATCAAACTGGGCAATAACGTCTCAACCAGCAACTGCTGATCCATATCGAGGCTATCTATCTCACCATCGTCAAGCTGCCACACTTTTTGAGCTAACTGCGGAAAGGTCTGTTGCCAAGGTAAGTGGTCACACTCAAAAGCAACCAGCTGCCATAAGGGTTTTAAAGCATCAAGAAGTGTATCGACTGCGTTAAAGGTAGAATGATAATCGATTACTGACATATGGCTGCTTATAGTTAACCTTAGCTGATTGAAATGATAGGATGCAGTCCATTGAATACCTAAACCGGAATTGTAAACTATGCACTCACCTTGTGTCGCCCGTTGTGGCTTAAATGCTGATGATTATTGTATGGGTTGTTTTCGTCACATCGATGAGATTGTCACTTGGTCACAAATGAATGATGAGCAACAACAGCTCATTTGGGACAGTTTAACGGCCAGAAAACAACAGTTTTTAGGTGAGAGTAATAATCAGACCTTGTCACGAGCCAAATGGTTGGAAGCTGAAAAACGGATTAAACGCTGATAGGTTATAACGAGCGATTACGAGCCTAGATACTAGGGTGGACTGCGTCCTGCTAGTGCGCTTCGCCTTCTATAACAAGGGTAAAGCATCAGGCATAGCTCAGAAGTATTCCCATGATGGAATCTAGCCCCCTAAGCTTCACCCTTTTGAATTTGATGTTATAGCATCTCGCCGCGAAGCGTCCTAGATCCTAGGCGGTTTCGCGCTTGTCATCGCCGGTTATCAATTTGTCATCGCTCTTAGCACTTTAACAATCGCTGAACTACTTCTTCATCATGGCTTTTAAGTCAGCAAATGGGTTGAAGGTGGCAGCTTGTTGTTTGGCTTCTTTGGTACTGCCATAACGAATTAATTCTTCAAAACGTGAGTGTTCGTTGTCGTGACAGTACAAGCACAATAATTCCCAATTGCTGCCATCTGATGGGTTGTTATCGTGGTTATGATCGCGATGATGTACCGTGAGTTCAGATAAGTTTTTATGGGTGAATTCGCGAGTACAGCGACCACATACCCAAGGGTAGAGCTTAAGCGCTTGCTCACGATAGCCTTTTTCACGAGAGGCTTTATAGTCTCTGGCTTCAGCTAATACTTTATCTAATTTACTTTCGTTGGCTGACATTAATTTATCACTCATAAATAAAATGGCCTCAAGGATAAATCACTGTTATCACTTGGGGTAATTGTTTATAGCATCTTGTAGACCATTACGCTGCAATGGTCATATATGCGAAGTCAAAGCGATAACTAGAGATGACAAACAAACGAGCAGAACGGCAAACCCGCCCTAGTCTTTAGCCCTAAAACGCTTTATTTTTAGTGCAGCGTTGGCAGCTATCGTTTTTATCAACAGTTATCGCTCCAAACAGATTTTAGCGGCTATGAAGCGTCTTTGCTATTCGATATTCCAGCGGTTAAATTAAAGCGCATTGCATCTTCAAAAGACCAATCAACACTGATTAAGTCTTCACGCTTTACTAAGCTTGTTACCCCAGCAATTTGATAACTCAATTGAAATAATACTGGCACCCAATCGCCTTCAGGCAAAGCATCAACTAAGGGCTGTGGCGCAAACTCACTCATGATAAAACCGACCACAAAGCTACCATTGGCTTGCTTTACTAATACGGTTTTTTGGGTTTTAGGTTGGCCGTCACGGTTCATTAAACTGGCAATATCCCGAATGCTGCCATAAACCGATTTAAACAATGGAAACTTCATCAGTTGATTTTCAATCCAGCCATAGACCCACACAATTGGGCTAACTGAAAATAATAATCCCGCAATAAAGACTAAGGCTGCGACCAAACAAAAACCTGCGCCGACAAAAACAGGTTCTATTCCAACAATATCAAGTAATAGCTTACCTAAACCATCAAGGGAGATGAACAATGACCAGAAAAGCCAGATCGATAGCACCATAGGTAATAAATTCGTTAAACCACGAGTAAGGGTATTTTTCATTGATCACACAAAAGAAGATAGAACAGGACAAAAATGTTACCACAGTTTGTTGATTAGTCACTTCAAAAATACCAACTGACTCATTGGACTATTGCTGCGCTGTCAGACTGTCCAGATAAAAAAAGACATCATAAACTCACAAATATTACCCTACAAGGGCACGATTACTGTTTCGAGTTAACAAGATTCAACCATTGGTGACGACCTAACTCTAGTACGACACCAACAGCCAAACCGGCTGCGGTGTTAATCAATAAACACGTCACCGCGGTTGATAAAATAACCAACATACAAAACGGCTTGCCATCAAATAAACGTTTAGACCATGCTAATTGTGTCCCTGCTATGGCAAGTAAACTGCCTAAAACGGCTAAAGGGATCAATGACAATGCACTGGCAATACCTTTACCCCAAAAGATGGCAATAACAATGCACGCACTACCAAAAATAGTCGGTGCTAGCCAGGTTCGTGCGCCAAAGTGATATTGCACCGCCAACCCACCAGCGCCGTGACACATTGCCGTTGCGCCAAAAGGCGATAACAGCAAGTTAGCCCAACCAGAGCTTTTAGCAAATTGTTGTGGTTCAAATCTTTCACTTTCTTGAGGAAATTTATCTTTTGCCATCGCAGAAATCGCAATCACTGCATTGGTCAATGTGAGCGCTAACTGAGGTAGCACCAATAAAACGGCAGCAGAGCCCCACTCATCGATACTCGGCCAACTCAACGGCCAAACACTGGTATGGCTCAAGTTAACACTGGGCAGAGTCCCACTTGTTAACTGCCAAACAATGCCAAGAATAATCACTACCGGCATCACCAAATATTGCATTGGCATAAAACGACTGGCAAACAAAAAACTAAAAGCAAGTATGCCGACCCACCATGTTTCGCTCATCATGACGCCACCTAACCATATCAATTGGAGTCCTATTGCTAGCTGGATCCCAATACTGATCGCCGGCGATAACAACTTAGCCATCCATTGAATAATGCCGCTATAGGCTAAAACCAGTAGAATAAGGCCCATTAACATGGCAGATGCTTGTAACATCCCAGGAGACATTCCTTCTGCAATGACTAACGCACTGATCACCTTCATAGGTTGTATCGGAATGGGGCGTCGATAATAAAATGCCGTAAATAAGGCAAAAAAACCAAATCCTAAAAATATCCCTTGGGGAGAGAATTGATTAAGGGCAATTAAGCCTAAAACGAGAGGAAGAAAGGTACCTAAATCAGCAAATGCGCCACTGAACTCACCTGAAATCTTATTTACGTTATCGAAACGATTGATCTCACATCTCATATATCTTGCCGTAAGGAATGGATACTGAGATAAAGCAATTACAGTGCCATATTAAAAATGCGACACACCTCTAAATTAATATGCCTAAATATAAATTTAACAACGTCATTGCGACAATATGAACCATATCATGTCGCCAACAATGGTCATTATGTCCACATAATCGTTTGTTAAATCATTAGTATTTAGAAAAAAATCACTTAAAAAAGATCAGCTGAATCAATGAAAAAGTAGATTTGGTCATCAATATATTGATGATATTGATAATACATTTCTCTCAATTGCATAAAAAAAGCCCCTGTCGATGGGGGCTTTATTGCAAGGTCGAAAAATGGCTTACTTAAGCACTCTAGATTTGAATATTACAATTTAGAGACTTAAAGCTCTTTTTCCATTTCTTCGTAAGAAATATGACGAACGTCTTTACCTTTTACATAATAGATCACGTATTCACAGATGTTTTTACAACGATCGCCAACACGCTCAACAGCACGCGCAGCCCATAATACGTCTAATACACCAGGAATTGAGCGCGGATCTTCCATCATATGAGTCATTAACTGACGGATGATACCTTCATACTCTTTGTCTATTTTGGCATCTTCTTTGTGTAATTCAAATGCTTGGTCAGCATCCATACGAGCTAATGCATCTAAAGTTGAGTGCAGCATACGTGTGGCATGACGCCCCATGTTTTCAATACTCACCAATAAAGGTTGTTGGCTGTTAGCACGTTTTTCAACCGCGGCTTTGGCAATACGAACACACGCATCACCAATACGCTCAAGATCGGTAATGGTTTTTGAAATAGCCAAAATTAAGCGTAAGTCACTTGCTGCAGGCTGACGCTTGGCAATAATACGAGTGCATTCTTCGTCAATAGCCACTTCCATGCCATTCACTTTATGATCGCCTTCAATCACTTGTTGAGCCAGCTCTGAGTCAAGGCTTGCAAGAGCATCTAATGCTTGCTCAAGCTGGCGTTCAACTAAACCGCCCATCGCCAATACGCGATTGCGAATATCATCAAGCTCAGCATTAAACTGGCCTGATATATGTTTACTTAAATTCATTTTATCCATGATACCCACCTAAATTTTGTATATTAATTAAGAGCGTTTTAGCCAGATTAACCGTAGCGACCGGTAATATAATCTTCTGTTTTACGCTTTTTAGGGGTCGTGAAAAGGGTGTTGGTATTAGCGTATTCAACCAGTTCACCCATATACATAAATGCCGTTTGATCTGACACACGCGCCGCTTGTTGCATATTATGCGTCACAATCACCACGGTATATTTTTGCTTTAATTCAGTGATCAATTCTTCAATGGTTAAGGTTGAGATTGGATCCAGTGCCGACGTTGGCTCATCGAGTAATAATACTTCTGGCTCAATGGCAATGGCACGAGCAATCACCAAACGTTGTTGCTGACCACCTGATAATCCAAATGCATTGTCGTGTAGGCGGTCTTTCACTTCATCCCAAATGGCTGCGCCACGCAGTGAACGTTCAGCCGCTTCATCTAAATCACGACGGTTGCTTAGCCCTTGCAAACGTAAACCATAAACCACGTTTTCATAAATTGATTTAGGAAACGGGTTAGGACGCTGAAACACCATACCTACATTACGACGTAATGCTGCTACATCAACTTTCTTGTCATAAATATTTTGTCCATGAAGCAAGATTTCACCGTCAATTTTACAAATATCAACTAGGTCATTCATGCGATTAATACAACGTAACAGCGTTGATTTACCGCAACCACTTGGGCCGATAAAAGCAGTAACTTGTTTTTTAGGGATCTTCATCGACACATCAAATAACGCTTGTTTATTCCCGTAACGTAAATCTAAGTTACGTATCTCAAGCGCGGTATCCTGTGCCGGTAAGTTAACTAAATCAACGGCTTCTTTTTTCATTGTTGAACTATCAATAGAAATCATTTTATCTTTCCTTCAGGATATCGCTAATTAGTGTTCTAGCGAACGGAATTTTTCACGTAAATGGTTGCGCACGCTGATAGCGGTTAAATTAAGGGCAACAATTACAGATACTAATAAGAACGAAGTTGCATACACCAATGGACGAGCAGCTTCTACGTTAGGGCTTTGGAAGCCGACATCGTAAATATGGAAACCTAAGTGCATAAACTTACGTTCTAAATGCACAAATGGGAAATTCATATCAATCGGTAATGTTGGCGCTAGCTTAACCACACCAACCAACATTAACGGTGCCACTTCGCCTGCTGCACGGGCTACTGCCAAAATCAAACCGGTCATAATTGCCGGGCTTGCCATTGGTATTACAATGCGCCATAAAGTCTCGGCTTTGGTTGCACCTAAGGCCAAACTACCTTGACGTACAGCACTCGGAATACGGCTTAAGCCTTCTTCCGTCGATACAATCACCACTGGTAACGTTAAAATTGCTAAGGTTAGTGCAGACCACAGCACCCCAGGTGAGCCAAATGTAGGGGATGGCAAGGCTTCGGGGAAGAACAATTGGTCAATTGAACCGCCCATCATGTAAACGAAGAAGCCTAAACCAAACACACCATACACAATTGAAGGCACACCGGCTAAGTTAATCACCGCAATACGGATTAGCTTAGTAATCGGACCTTTCCTAGCGTATTCATGTAAGTAAATGGCTGCAATAACACCAAATGGGGTCACAATCACCGCCATCAGCATCACCATAAATACCGTACCGAATATTGCTGGGAACACCCCACCTTCAGTATTTGCTTCACGTGGGTCATCACTGACAAAGCGACCTATGCCCACAAACCAGTGAGTTATCTTTTGTAGCAAACTCATATGATTGACATAGCTTACGTCTAAAATAGAGTCTAGAGGCAAGGTAACCTCAACGCCGCGCATGTCTTTAATAATTACAGAGTCACGGGCAGCTTTGTCACGCAGAGCAAATAAGTCTTTTTCAAGCACTAAGTAGTCTTGCTGAAGTTGATCAAGTTGCGCCTTAATATCAGCCTTACGTGCCTCAGTTAATTCACCATCCAGCTCATATCCACGTTCTTTTAAACGTAAACGCTCCATTTGGTAATTAATCGAACCAATATCGCTTTTTTGCAACTCCAGGGCTTGATCAGATATCGCTACAGCGCGATCTATGTGGTCAAACAAAGAAGCTTCTATATCTGATTCACTGTTTAACGCTAGGCGTTTACCGTCTTCGATAACCGCAACAGGATAACCGTAAAAGTTACCATTTTGCGTACGCTCAAGCTTAGCGACATCAGCGGGAATTGAACGGCTGACGATATCTGTTGCAAGGATCCAACGAAAATCTAAGCCAACAAACTCACGGTTACCGGTTTTAACCAGATAACGCATCACAAACTCACCAGGATGCTTAGTAAACTTATGCCCTGCTGAAATTAAGCGCTCTGTTGGCACTTCTTCACGGTCATAAATTTCACCAATAAGGGTACTTTTAACCCCATTATTGTCTTCAAGCTGCCATTGATAAACATCAGCGGGCCAAAAGTAACTTAGACCACGCCAAGCGATTAACAGTAATAAGCCTAATACGGCAATTAAACTGATACTAACGGCACCACCGGTCATCCAAATCCACGGTGAACCTGATTTAAACCACTTACCCATTGCACAAACCTCTCAAGGCGATTGGCGAAATAATCATTAATTGAGTCATCATCTTTCCTTACAGTGAGCTATAACGTTCGCGTAAACGTTGGCGAACCACTTCAGCAATAGTGTTAAAGAAGAAGGTGAACACAAACAATACAAAGGCGGCTAAGAACAACACACGATAATGCGAGCTACCAATGGCCGATTCTGGCATTTCCACCGCAATGTTTGCCGCTAAGGTACGCATACCTTCGAAAACGCTCCACTCCATGATGGCAGTGTTACCGGTTGCCATTAACACAATCATAGTCTCCCCTACCGCGCGGCCTAAGCCCATCATGATGGCCGAGAAAATCCCCGGACTGGCAGTGAGTAACACCACTCGAGTTAAGGTTTGCCAGTTTGTCGCGCCTAATGCCAAGCTGCCGTTTGATAGATGACGTGGCACAGAGAAAATCGCATCTTCAGCAATTGAGAATATGGTTGGAATAACCGCAAATCCCATGGCGATACCCACAACCAGCGCATTTCGTTGGTCAAAGGTGATGCCTAAATCGTTGGTAATAAACTGACGCGTGTTGCCGTCGAAAAATGCCACTTCAATTATTGGGCTTATCTCAAATGCAAACCAACCAACAAATATAATCACTGGTAATAGCATCAGTTCTTGGTAGGTTTCAGGTAAACGTTGCTTCCATTTTTCTGGTAATTTACTCCACGCAAATGCGGTAGTAAGAATGGATGTGGGTAATAATATTAACAACACCACAATACCGGGCAAGTGTTCCTCAATCAGTGGCGCTAACCACAGACCGGCTAAGAACCCCAAAATAACCGTCGGTAATGCTTCCATAATTTCAATCGTTGGCTTAACCACGTTGCGCACTTTAGGCGTCATAAAGTAAGCGGTATAAATTGCCCCAGCAATCGCCAGTGGCGATGCAAATAACATGGCGTAAAATGCCGCTTTCATGGTGCCAAATGCCAAGGGCATTAAACTCAATTTAGCTTCAAAGTCGTCAGTACCAGACGTTGATTGCCATACGTATTTAGGTTCTGGGTAGCCTTCGTACCATACTTTATCCCACAACGCGCTCCAGGATATTTCTGGATGACTATTCTCTACAGAGAAAAGGTTAAGTTTGTTGTCAGCTTCAATCACTAATCCATTTGAACGCGGACTAAACGCCATTTGACCTGGGTTGGTTAACTGAAATTTCTCATCAAATAGTTCACGTTGACTCGTGGTATAAAGCAGAGTTAATTCACCTTCTTTACTCAATACAGCAAAGCTTTTACGGTAAAACTCAGTCGCCATAACACTCACAGGTGCTATATCGTCAAACTCACGAATTTGTTGGTATAAACGACCTTTATCGCTATTAACTTGGAAATACTGACTCACAATACCACTGTCATAACTGACCAGAATTGAGCTAGCACCGGCAAGCAAATTGACTTGTCTCACTTGAGCACCGACTTTTTGAACATCGATAACTTGAAGTAATTCAATCGAGTCTGCGTCACGAGTGTTGTAGACAAACAGTTTATTGGTCGCGCCTAAAATAAGCTGACGATGATCGGGTGTCATTATTGCCGAAATAACATGATTAGGTGCATCTTCAATAAACACTTCAACAGATGACCATTCAACCTCTTCAGTCATCATGTTTTCTTCGCCTTCTTGGCGATTTAACTTCCAAGCACCATTGGCATCTTGGTAAGCAAAACTCATGCGGCTGTCGCTGAAATCAAACACCAGATTATAAACAGCGCCCTCATTATTAATCGTTAATGGCTCTTCACCAATCGGATAACGTAATGATGGCGTAATAACGCGTTTGTTGTCTGGGTAGGTTAAGCCAAACTCGATCCCGATAACGATTACTTGGCCGTTACTCAAACCTAACGCGAAACGTTGCTCGCTTGGGCTCGATTTAGCACTGCTGGTGACCGTGGAACCTTCAGGGATTTTAGCCTTAAAAGACGAGATTAATTCACCGCTAATGGCTGAATAAAAATCGACATTACCCATTTCGGTTACCCGATAAAGGACTTCGTTTTGTTCATCGCTACCAACCATTAAGGTTTTAGCGTCAGTATTTTGGTAACTCACACTCGTAACAGGTTCTATATGTGCCCCATCAAAAATGGGCTTGATGACATACAGCAAATAGAAAAATATTAATAACAGGGTGACAAATACCAACGTGCCACCAACGGTTACCCCAATCTCTGCTGCCTTATCCTTAAATGCTCTGCGGGTTGCATGTCTATCAACAAGTAGACTTTTTTCAGCAGAACCAGGTTTATTGACCTGACTTTCCATTAAGAACCTCTAATAATTAATCGATGCCATAATTAGCGCTTTGAATGTGCAGTTTACTATGCTAACAATAAATATTTATGACCAAATACATTAACTTTCGTCACTTATTTAAGTCTCTAAATCACTTACATTAGCCTCTACATAACTCATATTAGTTTCTAATTAAGTGTTAGTAAGACAATAGTAAAACTGATGTAAGACAGCAAAAAAACCATAACACAATCTTAAGTGGCTGCGATTATATGACGTAAAGATGACAGTTGTGTTACAGACTTTGTTTATAGGAGAAATATCCAATGATGCGTTATCTTATTACTCTTCAAGCACCAGACCGAAAAGGTTTGGTAGAACAAATCGCCAATGTCGTTAGTCGACATAATGGCAACTGGTTAGACTCAGAAATGCGTCATATCGACGGTATTTTTGCGGCCATATTACAATTAGAAGTCCCTGCACTAAAATGGGATGAGTTAATTGATGCCTTAGAATGTATTGACGGCTTAACGCTAACGTTTGCTAAAACCACCTTAGCCGCTAAACCGATTAAGCATTTATATTACAACTTAGTTGCCTACGATCGCCCCGGAATTGTGCTGCATATCTCAAATAAAATGAATGCGCTAGGCATTAATATTGAACAATTTAGCAGCCAGTATGAAACGGCGAGTCACACTGGTATCGCGTTATTTAAAGCGACCATGACATTAGGCTTAACCGATCCAAACCAAGAAGAACAAATTACTGCATCGCTTTATGAAATGGGTGATGACGTGGTGCTTGATAAGCTGAGTAAATCGGCTTAAATGAACAGCAGATCGGCATACAAGCTCAATTAAGCCTAAAATCCGTTTTCATCATCTGTTAAACTGCCACGAAATAATGATGATAAAAATGGATTAACCATGTTTGGAACGCTATCAAAATTGAAAACCCACCTTAATGATAACCATGAGGTGGAGTATCATTTACCGGTAGGTGACGAGCGTTTAGCGCTTAACCCGCTTATTGGTAAGTCATTGACCATGACTCACACAGGTAATATTTTTTGCAGCAACTGCGGTAAAAAGACCAAGAAAAGTTATTCTCAGGGTCATTGTTATGTTTGCATGTCAAAGCTAGCCAGTTGTGACCTGTGTATTATGAAACCTGAAACATGTCATTTTGATCAAGGCACTTGTCGCGAACCAGAATGGGGCATATCAAATTGCTTTGTGCCCCACTACGTGTATTTATCGAATACTTCAGGTATCAAGGTCGGCATTACTCGCCATACTCAAATCCCGACCCGTTGGATAGACCAAGGGGCGACTCAGGGCTTACCGATTTTTAAAGTGTCGACGCGTAAAATGTCGGGTTTAATCGAAATAGAATTAGCCAAATTCATTAACGACAAAACCCATTGGCAAGCGATGTTGAAAGGTCATAATGATGATATTGATCTTGTCGAACAAGCCGCGCAACTGATTCCTCTGATTGAAGATAGACTGCACGCTTTAGCGGCCGAATATCAAGACATTGTGATTGAACGCCTTGATGCCAACATTCAAGCTATTAGCTATCCTATAACGCAATTTCCGGTGAAAGTTAAATCACACAATTTTGATAAAATTGCTGAAGTCAGCGGTATTTTGCAAGGCATTAAAGGCCAATATCTTATTTTTGATACCGGGGTGATCAATATTCGTAAGTTTTCATCTTACGAAGTAAACGTCAGTTATTAATTCACCTAACGATTTCTTTTTCAAAACCAGCTAGCAATGCCTGTATTTTTAAGTCGTGAGATCAGAGATTCACTCAGGTCTCGTGACTTAAAAGTAACCTATGATAATTACACTTGCTAACCATTAATTTATTTAAATGATATCAAAGTGTTAATCGCTACAATGATAATTCATTAAGATTAAAACGATAAATTTAACTCACTGTTAAAAAAATCATTATGGTGAATGACTAAATTCACCTAGAATTCTGCTTCTATAACACTTAAGCCGAGAAACCTGTTCATGGAGTTAGTATTCGCCATTGCTTTATTTGCTTTTTCTGCCGGTATTACTCCAGGCCCTAACAACATTATGTTGATGACCTCTGGGGTTAATTTTGGCATTAAACGCAGCATTCCTCACTTAATGGGCATTAGCTTGGGTTTTCCGACCATGATACTGGCGGTTGGACTTGGCTTAAGCACGATATTTAAAGCGTATCCTTTCATCCATATTGTGATTAAAGTGATTGGTATCAGCTACCTACTTTATCTTTCATGGCTTATCGCTAATAGCAGCAGTAAAATGGAAGGTAAGCAGGTAAGCAAGCCATTTAGCTTTTTACAAGCCGCAGCATTTCAATGGGTCAATCCAAAGGGCTGGATCATGGCAGTGGGAGCTATTGCGACGTTTACTTCAGTGCAACAAGAACTGAACAGCCAAGTGATCACGATTGCGAGTGTATTTTTATGTGTGGCATTCCCGTGCGCGATTGTGTGGCTGGGATTTGGTGTAGCACTAAAACGTCTGCTGAAAAATGAACGCCAACAGCGTATTTTTAACATCACTATGGCTCTATTATTAGTGGCATCGATCATCCCAATGATGTTACCACCCGCAACACATTAATTTATTAAATAAGCTTAAAGGTTACATAATGGAACAACATGAATGTCTTGCTCATACCGAAAACTGGGTAAAAGATGTCATTATGAAATACAACATTTGCCCATTTGCGCGTCGAGAAGTTGAACGCGCTAGCATTCGTTATGTAGCCATTGAAGCAACAAAAATAAAGGCCGTACTAAAAGCATTAATTGACGAGTGCCAACACTTAGATACTCATCCTGATACTGAAACGACACTATTTATTTTACCGCGGGGCTTTGAAGGTTTTTACCCTTACTTAGATTTGGTCAATTTTGCTACTGATGAATTAATGGCGCAAGGCTATGAAGGGGTTTATCAATTAGCGACATTTCATCCAGACTATTGCTTTGAAGGCGAACCTCAAGACAGTGCCGCGAATTTTACTAATCGTGCACCTTATCCTTGCCTGCATATTATCCGTGAAGCCAGTATGGAAATTGCGTTAGCCAACTACAGCGATCCGGAATCGATTCCTGAGCGTAATATTGCTTTTGCTGAACGCAAAGGCAGCGATTTTTTTATTAAGCTACTGCAGCACTGTACTAAATCGTAATCATGGCAGATGCCGGTGTTTCTGTTGATTTTAGGTAAGATAGATAACGGTTTACGGAACGCTTCGCTTACAGACTCAAGACTCAAAGCATTGACTGATAAAGGTTTACAGACTCTAGGTACTAGGTTTCGCCCTACCCTCCCGTCATCCCTGAGTGCTTGTATCAGGGATCCAGGTGTTTCTGTTGACCTTGTTTAAAAACGCAAAAACAAACACCTGGATTCCGGCTCAAAAGCATTACCGGAACGACCTGGTAGTGGGCTTTAGCAGAATACGCATTAGCAAGTGACGGTGTAGTGAACGTTATTTGAATACTTATTGAATATGTTTACCCTGCATTATAAGCATTACGAGTAGCGTTGCATTGCTAGCTTTTGGCTTCACGCTCTACTCTTTTGATAAGGTAAACTTACTCACTTGCTGTGACATATTGCTCGCATCATTAAGTAAACTGTCGTTAAGCTCAGCGAGTTGTTGCGATATGTCTTGAGTATGGTGATAGATTTCAGTGATTTTCATCGCATTGCGATTCACTTCTTCGGCCACCGCAGACTGCTCATGCGTCGAGGCGGCAATTTGTTGGTTCATGCTGTCTATCACCTCAACGTGCTCAGCAATGAGCTTAAGCTCTCGACCAGCATGCTTTGATTCTGCAACGCTTAACTGCGCCTGTGCTTGGCCACGTTTCATGGCATTGACTGCCAGTGTTGCGCCGGACTTTAAGCGTTCGGTCATGTTTTTAATGTCTTCGGTTGAGCTTTGTGAACGCTGTGCTAGCGTGCGTACCTCATCAGCCACAACAGCAAAGCCTCGACCTTGGTCGCCCGCCCTAGCGGCTTCAATTGCAGCATTGAGTGCCAATAAGTTGGTTTGCTCTGCAATAGAGCTAATCACATCAAGAATGATCACAATACTTTGTACATCGGTATCTAAACGTCCAATAGCCTCTGCTGCATCGGCTATTTCATTGGCTAATATTTGAATTGCATCACCGGTTTTGCTGACATCATTTTCACCGCTTTTGGCCTCTATGTTGGCTTTGGCTGACGCATCTGAAGCTTGGACAGCATTAGCGGCAATTTCATGCACTGTTGCACTCATTTGTGTCATGGCTGAAGCCACTTGCTCTGCTTCTGATGAACCTTGAAGCACATCGGTTTGCAATGAGCGTGTATAACCGTTCATTTGTTCAACAGCATTCACCAGATTCACGGCATTGACGCGCACCTGGGTAATGATGTCTTCAAACTCGGCCATCATTTGATTAAATGCTAGCGATATTTGGCCAAATTCGTCTTGCGATTGTTGAGGTAAACGAGTGGTTAAATCAAATTGGGTTCCGGCATGGAGCATTTGCTTGTGCAATACGCTTAAGCTGCGATGCAAATAACCCGACACACTCAGGCTCATTACAATGACAAACACTAATGCGAGCAGTAATAGTAATGCGATGTAGTACATCTGCTGCGTTGCATGGGCCAGTTTATCTTGGCTAAGCTGCGTTAAATCATCACCAAATTGTTTTTCTAGTTGAGTCAGTATCGCAATACGCGTTGATATTTTAAACCATTCTTCAGGGTCTTGAGCCAACATGGCTGAAGAATCTTGAGCAAAAGCGAGTTCACGTAAGACTTGTACATCTGCCATGGCGCTGCTTTGCTGGGCTTGCTTATATGCGTTGATATTACTGACATTCGCAGCTGCAATAAACCGTTCAGCATAGGTTTGCTGCTCAGCCACTAAGGTGACAAACTTGCGAAATAAGCCTGGCGCAAACTCGCTGTTACCAAAAGTGGTACTTAATACGGCCCCGTTCTATCCCTGCACGCTCTTTTAACTGTAAATAAGCCGCAAACGCTTTGAGGCGCATTGATAATTCACTGTCTAGGCTTTGGCTCGCCGCTTCATCGACCATCGACAGCAATAGCGTGTTCATTTTGGTGTAATAACCGACTTGCTCAGGCACTGAAACAGTGAGGCTGCTAACCTTATCACGCATCGTTGTTAGTTGAATTAATGATGAGGCGACTTGATCGTAAGTCGCTTGCAATTGAATGGGGAAGTCATCTTGCTGAGCAAATTGTTTAAAGCAGCTAATTTGGCTGTCGGTTTGACCACGCTGCCCGGGTAAATCGTCTTTAAATGATTGCCCTTGAGACCCAATGTAGCCTGCGCTCATGCCGCGCTCTTTTTGCAGTTCATGCACCAGCGCACTATTAATAATGGCAACATTCGACAGTTCTATCACTAGCTTTAGTTGTTGCTGGGTGCGGTAATGATTACTCACATACATTCCACCAAATAAGATACTGGTGAGCAGCGGTGGCAATACGAGTAACGCAAGCTTACGTGATATTTTAAGGTTACTTATCCACTGCCAATTCATAAACATTCCTTTGCGATTAATAAAACATACGATTCAGTGATACTTTAGACGACATTAGGCATATTGTATTACTCTGTAAGTAAAACTCAGACTTAGCTCACAGCTAAATTAGTTTATGCCGTTCTAATTATTAATAATCTACTCACTATGGAGTAGTTGTACACTATTGCTGCAATGCTAAGCAAAAATCACTAATCAGTTCAGGCCAATCATCAACATCATCCATAGAGTTAGCGATATGCAGTTTGGCATTCGGTAACGCCTTTTCAAGTTCAATAGCTGTTTCAATGGGATGAGCATCATCATCTTGCCAAGCAAGAATTAGCGTTGGCACCCTAATGCTGGCAAGTTGCTGCTTACTTGGGAGGTCATTTTGAGCGGCCGCGGTAAATAACTGACTTAATGTCTGGCGTTTCATCGACTTTAGTCCATCTAACATCCCCAAAACACTGTGCTTGTGGGCATCGATTAACCAACGAGGTAACATCTTGTCTAAATGCTTGGCATTCATTTGGGCTAAGCCTTTACCGCCAAGTATGCGTGCGGCTTTGGCTATTTTATAATAATAATTAACTTGATTGGCTCTAGCCTGCCACGCGATAGGCGGGGTCATTAAAATGAGTCCTTGAATGCTTTCGGGATTGGCCAATGCAGCATACAAGCTGGTTGCACTGCCCATGGATTGACCACCCAAAATCATTGGTGTCGGTGCTTGATAATGCGCCGCGACCCTCAACATGTCTTTCGCAAGAGACGGCCAAAGGTAATCGTCAACAGACTCACCCGCAGTAGATAATCCATGACCGATTGCATCATAACGAATAAGTTGTAACTTTTTAGGAAACCGATGCCAAGCATACACGCCAATAGCATCTTCGCTTTGCATGCAGCCACAC
The DNA here is from genome assembly GCF_021560015.1 of Shewanella vesiculosa. Lineage (NCBI taxonomy): Bacteria > Pseudomonadati > Pseudomonadota > Gammaproteobacteria > Alteromonadales > Shewanellaceae > Shewanella > Shewanella vesiculosa. The sequence goes on from NZ_CP073588.1 coordinate 1,796,503, forward strand.
AGACCGTGGGCCCAAACCAAGGCTTGCCCCTTACCGCTAATGGAACAATTAAACTGATTGATATTAAATTGCTCTGTCATGGCCTGTGGTTCTCCTATCTGTCTATCCTTTTACAATTTCAATCAATCTATTAATAAATAGTATGATTGCATCTGTCGTATCAAACCTAAATGCTAAACCGTAATGAATTTCACTTAAGCCTTTGTTACGGCGTGTTGGAAAACGAGTCATTTGAGCATTGTGGTAATAATCGTATTTGGCATGGACGCCATCAATAGTGGCCAGTTCAGTAGAAAAAACCTCAAATGCCGGACGAATGATCAGTAATGGGGTTTTACCTTCAACATGTAAATAAACCGGCTCTTTTAACTCTGGAAGCATGTATTCGGTGACATTCTTAATATTAAAATTAGTACGACATTTGAGTTCATTCAAGGTTGATGCAACTTGTTCAAGGGTGATGCTCATAAAGTGGATGCCTGTGCTGGGTAATGTCATTGATTTATATCACTAGAGTATATGGCTTAGCTGAATAAATAAAAACAAAAAGCCCCGAACAAATGTTCAGGGCTAATGGTGTTAGTGCGATATTAGTAACGATAAAGCAGAATTATGCGTCAATACCTTTACTCGCCAAAAACTCGTCGTATGTGCCTTTGAAATCGTTAATCCCTGTCGGAGTCACTTCAAGAATACGAGTGGCTAACGATGATACGAATGCACGGTCATGAGATACGAACATTAATGTACCTTCGTACTTTTCAAGCGCGTTGTTTAATGACTCAATCGATTCCATATCCATGTGGTTGGTTGGCTCATCGAGTAATAAGATGTTCGGCTTTTGCATGATAAGTTTACCGAAATACATACGGCCTTTCTCACCACCAGATAGCACTTTGACTGACTTTTTAATGTCATCGGCACCAAACAACATACGGCCTAGAATACCGCGTACCGATTGGTCATCGTCATTTTCTTTGCGCCATTGACTCATCCATTCGAACAAGGTCATGTCATTGGCAAAATCAGCTTCATGATCCTGGGCGTAGTAACCAATATTGGCATTTTCAGACCAATTAATGGTGCCTTCATCTTGTGGGATGTCGTGTACTAAAGTACGCAACAAAGTCGTTTTACCGACACCGTTTTGGCCCAAAATAGCAATCCGCTCGCCCACTTCAACCATAAGGTCGAATTTACTAAATAACGGAGTATCGTAACCTTTAGCTAAGTTTTCAACAACCAAGGCATTACGGAACAATTTCTTTTCTTGTTCAAAACGAATAAACGGGTTCACACGGCTTGATGCTTTAATGTCATCTAGCTTAATTTTATCAATTTGCTTGGCGCGTGATGTCGCTTGCTTAGCTTTAGATGCGTTAGCCGAGAAACGCGCAACGAAGGTTTGTAACTCTGCAATTTGTGCTTTCTTCTTCGCGTTGTCACTCATTAAACGTTCACGAGATTGCTGTGCAGCCATCATGTATTCGTCGTAGTTACCTGGGAACACACGTAATTCGCCATAATCTAAGTCAGCCATATGAGTACAGACTGAGTTTAAGAAATAACGGTCATGCGAAATAATGATCATGGTGCTGTTACGTTGGTTCAACATATCTTGTAACCAGCGAATAGTATCGATGTCCAAGTTGTTGGTAGGTTCGTCAAGTAACAGTAAATCTGGGTCAGAGAATAATGCTTGCGCCAAAAGCACACGCAATTTAAAACCTGGAGCGATTTCGCTCATTAAGCCAAAGTGTTGTTCGGTACCAATACCGACACCTAAAAGTAAGTCACCTGCACGAGATTCAGAGGTATAACCATCCATCTCGGCAAATTCCATCTCAAGTTCAGATACTTTAATACCGTCTTCTTCGCTCATTTCAGGTAAAGAATAAATACGGTCGCGCTCTTGCTTTACTTTCCACAACTCACGGTGGCCCATGATTACAGTGTCTACGACAGAAAAGGCTTCGTATGCAAACTGGTCTTGGTTTAATTTACCCATACGTTCGTTAACATCTATTGAGACGTTACCACTTGATGGTTCTAAATCACCGGCAAGGATTTTCATAAAGGTGGATTTACCACAACCATTCGCGCCAATTAAACCGTAGCGATTTCCGCCACCAAATTTGACTGAGAGGTTTTCAAACAGTGGCTTAGCGCCAAACTGCATTGTGATGTTAGCTGTTGTAATCAAAATGAAATTCCAAATCGTGTTGTGTGTTGAAGCCGATATCAAATTATAGTGTATTCGCTCAAGTTGACATCTATATGACTCAAGCAAGCAAAAATGATATTGAAACTAGAATACGGCAAAGCCGAGGTAAATACGAAGCGCGATAGTGTAAGGATTTTTGGCCTATTTATCAACCTAGCAATCAACAATAGCGCAGACAAATACTGGCCACTTTTGAGATGCCAGCAAGTATATGCCAACCATAATGCATATATCAGGGACGATAAATACACCAAGGTGGCTTAACACCGAAAACATCAATATGTTTTCGGCATCAATGATAACCGTGTGAAGTATTTAGTAAAAATATTGCCTCAGCTTAGGCGCTTGCTGGATCTGTTACATGGTCAGGATGAATTTCTGCTTGGATAAAGCAGTTTTGTAGCACTTTTTTCGATGGGTACATACTTGCTGTGCTATCAATTATTTGCGCATCAAAATCGACAACAATAGGAATAAAATGGCTCGCTTTGGTGATTTTACGCTGTCTTAATTTTTTTCAATGCGCTGATATCAGCATTCGAAGGCGAATGGTCAAAAGTAAAATACAAATAATGAATCGTATTTTGAGACTTCATTCCGAGCACTTTCTTTAACTCTACTAAGCGAGTCACTAATTGCTCATTCTGTGCTTGAACCTGCGCAATTGAGACTTTACTCATATCAAATACGGATATTGAAATAACACTATTGATATACTTTTGCGCCGCAATAAACTCAAGCCCTTCAACCTTAGGTGAACCGTCTGTCTCGAGTATTGATGGCGCTAACTCTACAAAGCCGTTGCTATTGATTAAAATGTCTTTTAAACGCTCACGGGCTGTGGGCAATGTACTAAAATACGCCTCTTTCTTACGAATATTGTGTCTCATGTAAACCGCTAGGGCACCACAAAGCACTAAAAAGACGATTTTGCCACCAATACGATGCCAAAAATCTAGGTATGGCGCATCCGGTAAAGTAACCCCGGCTTCCAAGGTTAGCGCTTCAACCTCTAGCGGCATCAGATCAATGTATAAATCATCTTCTGGCAGCATGCCAGCAAAACGGCCATCGTAATTCCACAGTGGAATAAATAATACTTCAACCGATTTATAGATATAGCCAATATCGACGTTATCGCCCTCAGGGGTCTGAAATCGTTCGTCATCGGGAAGTTCCACTAGGGTAATAATGTTTTCCCCACCAAAAGAAATTAATCCCGCTTTGGCATGCGAAATATTAGCGGTTATAAGCAAGCAGAATAGCAATAGTAAGAAAATATTTTTCATTTTAATCCTTTATGAATAAAAAATAGCTGATTAGTGATCAGACTAAGCAGTGAATAGCGGAACCACAAATTGTAATCGCAATGAGTCTTTTAGATTCCCTTCATACAAGGACTCATCGCTATTATACTAAAAAATTCTCAGACAACAACGCCATAGCGCTTATAATCGCGCGACTAGCCTAGGAGCATTTTTATCGTTTTAAATACTCAATAATGTAGTCTAATCCACCAGTGATAGCGGCGACTTGGGCATCGTTACATTCTTGCGCTGTGACCAGAGGGCTATCAGGATAAACTTCAGTCGTGGTGTTAAAGTGATTGTCAGTGATACCGGCGCATAAACTGAGTTTTTTTACCGGATAGTTAATCACCCCAAATTGCTCAATCGGCACTTCAATTAGTTGCCCATTATCGTCTGGTGCAATATGGGTCACTTTGGCAACGGAATCAATTATCGCTTTTTGAAATGCGGGAGTTGGATTATCACTGTCACCCACCAAATAAAAACCGTCAGGAATAATGCCTTTAGCATAATCAACGCCATCGCGAGCAGACAATACTGGTCTAAACTCTATCTCATCAGTATCGGTCGTTTCATGTAAATCAATATGTGCATATACCTCACCCAGTGTGGCCACAAATGCCATTAATGCCGCTGATTCTTCCGCAGGACTGTTAGGGTAAAAAGAGCGATTAGGATCGATGGCTTTTGGGTTCCAACGATTAATAGTTTCATAACCCCACGGGCTGATACATGGCGCAACCACCACATTAAAATACTGAGCGTAATCTTGCGCTTTAGTGGCTAAAAATTGAATGGCACCTTGTACACCACTGGTTTCATATCCATGTACGCCGCCGGTGATCAAAATGGTTTTTTTAGTACTGTCCCACTTGAGTGGTTTAAAACCAAATAAAGGATACTTGTCGACGTCATAAGATAACGCGCCATACTGTATTTGCTCAAATTGAGCCGCAAGCGGGGTTAACTTACTGACCACTTCATCTTGATATGACCGCTTGATAGTCACTTGTGCTAACCATTGGGCTTTGTGATCATCGGTCCATTTTTGTCCAGGAATGCCAATTGGATACGCTGTTGAATTGCTCATATAACCTCGTTAATCGTTTGTTTTATTGAGTTAATCTATTACGTTAGTTTATTTATTGTGACGGATTTAGGTTTAGCTAAAATAACTAAGCCTATGCCTAAAAAAATGATACTGGCGGAAATACTAAGATGAATACTGATCACTTCATCTAAAAATAGTACCCCGCCAAAGGCGGCGATGACAGGAACGGTCAGTTGTAGTACTGCCGCATGTGTTGCTGTTAGCCCACGTAAAGCTTGATACCATAATGCGTAACCGACGCCAGATGCCAGCCCACCTGACAATACGGCCAATAAAATGCCTGCGGGCGACAAGATAAGGTGATTAATGGGTTCAACAACGCTAAACAATGGCAGTAACCAGACTACACCTATCATTGCCGCAACTAACGGCAAGGTGCGAATAAAATTATATCCGGTATCAAACAGTGGTTTGCGCGACTGTTTACCTAATAACGTGTAGCCACCCCAAGCACAGCCACTGAGGGCCATTAATATTAGGCCTATGATTGAAGGAGCGCTGACGCCCGGTAAAACTAAATATCCAAAACCTGCAAATGCCAATGAGGCGCCAATAACCTCGAGTAAGGTTAACCGCTGGCCTTGAATATAACTCATCAGCATCATACTCATTTGTACTGCGGCAAATAAAATTAATGCGCCAGTTGCGGTATCAAGAAGCACGTAAGCGTATGAAAAAGTGACTGCATAAATGAACAGTAATCCCGCAGCTAGAAAGCTGCCGTGACTCGCTGATGTTGCTGCCTTGGTTTTATTGGCAGCACTTTTATTAACGTCACTTTTATTAACGTCACTTGTATTGGTGTGGAGGCGACGGGTTCGCAATGACATTAATAGCCACAACACCAACGCCCCTGCAGTTAAACGAATAGCGGTAAAACTGCTTGGATCAATTAATGGTGTGGTTTGCTGAACTGATAATGCCATGCGGCACAATACCGAATTAGCCGCAAATGCGACCAGAGCCACTAGGGTATACAAGGCCACAGAAAGCGTCGATAAATATGCTAATAGAACAGACATAGACAGGCGACTATGCTTTTTTCTTAAAGGTAAACTTTTGCACAAACCACTGTATTACCCCGACTTGTTGAACGTGAGTTAAGCCAAAATAAACACAGATCCACGGAGAGATAAGTAAAAACCAAGGTAACGCAGCTGTCGAGCGACCTGAGAATTGTAAATATAAAAAGCCGCCGTAAATAATAATGACGCCGAAGATCCCCACTATTAACATGATTTTTTTAAGCAGGTATTCTAATTTGGCCACGTAATTAATCCTTAAAAAGTAAAAAAGTCACGCCGAGATAATACACATGGTATTCACTCGGCGTGACGGCATCATAACAAACTGATTAAGCGAAATACTACCGGCTTATAAACGAATACCGCCATCAATTTCAAATACTCGGCCGTTAACATAATCATTTTCAATGATAAAACGCACTGTAGAAGCAATTTCTTCCGGTTGACCTAAACGACCGACGGGTACCATTTGCTCAAGGCGTTCTAATGCTTCAGGCTTCATTGCTGCAGTCATTTCAGTGGCGATAACACCAGGCGCAACCGCGGCGCTGCGAATATTATAGCGCGCTAACTCTTTGGCCCAGCCGACAGACATAGCTGCAACGCCAGCTTTAGAGGCTGAGTAATTAGACTGCCCCATGTTACCGGATTTTGCTAAGCTAGAAATATTAATGATAACCCCAGCTTGACCAGTCTCAATCATGGCTGCAGCGGCTTCACGACCACACAAAAAAGTACCGGTTAAATTGACGTTAATGACGGACTGAAATTGTTGATAGGACATGCGATCAACGACTTTGCCGTCTTTCGCTTTAACCATTAAGCCGTCACGTAAAATACCTGCATTGTTGATTAACACATTCACTTGGCCAAAATCTTCAACAATAAATTTAAAACCAGAAACGACATCTTCTTCATCAGTAATGTCTAAGGCGTAACCTTGTACTTCAGTGATTGAACCTAAATCAGCACAAGCCTGTTCAAGTTTGCTTTGGTCGACATCGATAAGTGCCAATTTAGCCCCTTGTGCAGCCAAATTTTGCGCCATTGCCAGACCTAATCCACCTGCTCCGCCAGTAATGACGACAACCTTATCTTTTAATTCCATCAACTGAATCCTTTATTTTTTCTTTGAAAACTGTTCAAAAATACTTGAAAAATCGCGACGGCCATTGCCTTGACGAGCATGATTAACATATAAACTGCGAGCCAAAGATCCCATCGGTGTGCTTGAGTTAGACGCGACGGCCGCTTCTTGCGACAAGCCTAAATCTTTTACCATCAAATCGACCATAAAGCCGCCTTGATAATCTTTCGACGACGGTACATTTTCCATCACATCTGGGCATGGATTATACTTTTCGAGAGTCCAGTTACCGCCACTGCTGACTTTCATGATATCAGATAGCACTTTAGGATCTAAACCATTATCCAAACCTAATTGCAATGACTCGCTAGTACCGACCATCAACACAGATAACAGCATGTTGTTACATATCTTGGCAATTTGCCCAGCACCCACAGCGCCAGCATGAAAAATATTGCCGCCCATAACAGTCAGTACGGTTTGCGCTTGTTGATAAGCTGAGTCACTACCACCACAAATAAAGGTTAAGCTGCCGGCGGCTGCGCCTGCTGTGCCGCCAGAAACGGGTGCATCCATAAACTCTATGCCTTTTTCGCAAGCTTTAGCTCCCACTAGACGGGCACTATCTGCATCTATGGTAGAACAATCAATTAATAGTGCATGCTTTGACACAACATCAAGCAGGCCTTTATTGTCATCGTCACCTAAATATAAGCTGCGTACATGTTTGCCAGCGGGAAGCATGGTTATCACAAAATCGGCAGCGGCTGCTGCGCCACAGGCGGTTTTAGCGCTTAATGCACCTTGATCAGTTAGCGCTGTGACTGCGGCCGGGTTTAAGTCAAACACTGTGACTGTCATACCCGCCTTAACTAAGTTGGCCGCCATTGGGCCGCCCATATTGCCTAAACCAATAAATGCTACTGTTGCCATGTTGATTATCCTTTTATAAAGTCTGCTAATGGGTGCTTATCTGCGGCCCAAGGAGATGTGACAAGTTGGGCTATTTTGCTCGGTTCAACCGCTTCAACATCGGTAAACAGCCATTGAGGGTTGCGATCCTTATCAATCAGTAACGCCCTTACACCTTCACAAAAATCCCCCCATAGAGCAACAATTAACGCTAACACCCAGTTCCCACTTGAAGCATTCGGCTAAACTCAGCGCTGAACCTAATGCCGCTTGAGAAAAGATCAGATGCCAGCTGATCGGACTCCCCGCTAATGCTGTTTTCTGCGCGCGTTTAAGCCAATCAAGCTCAGTATTTAGCGTCGATAATTGGTGATGAACATCCAGAATGTCACCTGCCATTAATAAATCGATTTGACTTTGAAATTGTTGTAAATGACTGGTTGTAAGCGACGCTAGATGCGGCTGTGTCATACCAGAAAGCAAATCGCTCAATAGCTGATGATTTGTATCGTTATCTTGGCTCCACGTTAGTTTGGCCATAGCATCAAACAGCGGCTGTTTTTCATCGCTGGTTAAGTAATAGTTGCCCAAGTTAACGTACAAGGCGTCTGAGGCGTTCATGTTGTAGGCCGTTAAGCCAAGAAATAAGCCTGTTTTTCCTGGCATCCGATTTAAAAAGTAACTGCCACCGACATCGGGATATAAACCAATGGTGACTTCTGGCATCGCAATACGACTGCGCTCAGTCACAATGCGATGACTACCACCAGCCATGAGTCCTAATCCGCCGCCCATGACAATGCCGTCGCCCCATACCAGCACAGGCTTACCAAATTGATGCAGTAAGTAATCCAATTGGTATTCTTGGGTAAAAAATTCACAGGCTTCATCGGTGATGTTATTGGGATTAGCGATAGATGCATGATAAATCGCACGAACATCACCGCCAGCGCAAAAAGCCTTGTCGCCAGCGCCTTTGATAACCACGCAAGCAATACTGTCATCGTTTTTCCAGCGCGTGAGCTGGTTTTGCATCGCTGCAACCATGTTAAGCGTTAATGCATTAAGCGCTTTTTCGATATTCAGGGTCACTACGCCAATAGATTGGCCAGATAGTGTGCCTAACGTTTGAAATATTACCTCTTGAGTCATTAGCTGTTCTTCCAATTTGCGGCGCGTTTTTGTAAAAAGGCGTTCACACCTTCAGCTTGATCTTCACTGCCAAACAGGTCAACAAACAATTCACGTTCAAGCGGTAATGCCTCAACTATTGGCATCGTACGCCCAGCATTTATCAGCGTTTTACATGCACTGACACTGCCAGGAGACTGTTTAGCCACTTTAGCAGCTAATGCGACTGCAGCGTCGAGGGCTTGGCCTTGTTCAACCACTTCTTCAATTAAACCAATTTTTTCAGCTGTGGCTGCATCAATCCGTTCACCGCATAAAATCATCCGTTTCGCCCAGCCCTCGCCCACTAGTGCGGTTAAGTTTTGGGTGCCACCGGCACAAGGTAATAAACCCACAGTGGCTTCTGGTAGCGCCATTTTCACTTGGGTTTCAGCAATACGTAAGTCACACGCTAATGCGACTTCTAAGCCGCCACCCATGGCATAGCCATTAATGGCCGCGATTGATACACCGCGAAACGCACTTAAGGTTTCAAAGGCTTCACCAAAGTGTTTGGCCATGTTAGCGGCTTTTTCTTTATCACCGTCGGCAAATAAGTTTAAATCGGCACCGGCAGAAAAAAACCTATCACCTTGGCCAGTGATAACAAGCGCGTAAACATCCTTGCGTTGATTTAATGAAAGCACGATCTGTTTCAACGTTTGTAAACTGTCAGCTGTCCAGGTATTGGCTGGCGGGTTGTTCAACGTCAAAATAGCCGTGTGACCAATGATGTGTTCCAGTATATTGGTTTGAGCAGTCATAACCTTATGTCCTTATGTTAGTAATCATTTATGGATCATTCAGTTGTGGATCAGTCAGCAGTGAGCCACTCGTTACAGGATAGGATGTGCATCGCTGGCTAACAAACGACGAGCAATAATTAACCGCATGATCTCGTTAGTGCCCTCTAAAATTTGGTGCACACGTACATCGCGGAAATGACGCTCTAATGGATATTCACGAATGTATCCGTAACCACCATGAATTTGCAGCGCACTGTCGCACACTTGAAAGCCCACATCGGTGGCAAAGCGTTTTGCCATGGCACAATATGCGCTGGCCTCAGGGTCTTGAGTGTCGAGTTTAAATGCCGCTAAACGCACCATTTGACGTGCAGCAACTAACTCTGTTGCCATATCCGCTAGTTTGAATTGTAGTGCTTGAAAAGCCGCTAATGGCTTACCAAACTGTTTACGCTCATTCATATATTCGGTCGCGCGCGTTAAGGCCGCTTGTGCAGTGCCAATTGAACAGGTGGCGATATTAATTCGTCCGCCATCTAAACCTTTCATGGCAAAGGTAAAACCTTGGCCTTCTACGCCAAGTAAGTTAACCGCTGGGACGCGCACATTTTCGAAGCTGATCATTCTCGTCGGTTGGGCGTTCCAGCCCATTTTATCTTCCGCTTTTCCGTAAGTAACGCCTGCGGCATCGGCTGGTACTGCAATGGCAGAAACCCCTTTAGGGCCAGCTTCACCGGTACGGCACATCACCACTAAAAGCTCAGTTTCACCCGCTCCAGAAATAAAGACTTTCGAACCTGTGATCACGTAATCGTCACCATCACGCACGGCTTTAGTTTGCAATGAAGCAGCGTCGCTGCCAGCTCCTGGCTCAGTTAAGCAATATGACGCCAATAACTGCCCTGTGGTTAAGCCTTCTGACCACTGTTGGCGTAAGGTTTCAGTGCCCCAGGTAGTGACCATCCAAGTGGCCATATTATGGATGGTTAGCATTGCTGTGGTTGTTGTACAGCCATGGGCTAATTCTTCAAAAATAATTGAAGAATCTAACCGAGACAGGCCCATACCTCCTTCTGATTCTGGCGAGTAAAGTGAACAAAAACCCAGCTCACCGGCTTTTTGAATCACGTCTTTAGGAAAATGATGTTCTTCGTCCCATTTGGCGGCAAATGGCGCCAGCTCTTCTGCTGCGAATTGACGGGCTAAATCAGCAAACTGACGCTGATCTTCATTTAAATTAAAATCCATACTGGAGTCCTTATATTATCTTGGATGACTCTCGGGTCATTTGATATTTTGCCCACCTGCAGCTTGAGCTACTTAGTCATTAAATGGTGATGTTTGGGCTTACGACATCACCATCCGATGGTGCGAGTCAAAATGGTCTTGTTGTATTAGCAGATAAAAATAACCGCGATAGGTTTTATCATACCGCGGCCAATGAGCTTATTTGAGGTCAATACTCATGTTAGGACCGCTAACCGCTTCTGCATCAAACCAGCGTGTCGTAATGGTTTTGGTTTCAGTGCAAAAACGTACAGCTTGCTTACCATATGCGTGTTGATCACCATAGAAACTGCCTTTCCAACCTGTAAACGAGAAGAAAGGTAGTGGCACAGGAATAGGAACGTTAATCCCTACTTGGCCAACTTCTATTTCATGTTGATATTTACGCGCTGCGCCGCCTGATGCGGTAAAGATTGAGGTACCGTTACCATAAGGGCTGTTGTTAACCAGTTCGATAGCATCGTCTAAGTTATCCGCTTCCATACAACACAGTACTGGACCAAAAATCTCTTCTTTGTAAATGCTCATGTCGGTGGTGACATTGGTGAACATGGTTGGGCCAACCCAGTTACCAGACTCATAACCTGCAACAGTGAAATCGGTTCCATCGAGTAAGCAATCAGCACCTTCTGCTTTGCCTTGAGCAATCAGTTTTAGGACACGCTCTTTTGCCGCAGGGCTGATAACAGGGCCATAAGCAGCATCTTTGTCATCCCATAAACCAGGACGAACCTTAGCTAACGCTTCTTTTAATTCAGGGATCCACTCTTTGGCTTTACCGACAAAAATGGCGACTGAAATGGCCATACAACGCTGACCTGCAGCGCCAACCGAGGCACCGACCATGTTATTGATCACTTGTTGCTTGTTCGCATCAGGCATGATCACACAATGGTTTTTTGCCCCTGCAAACGCTTGTACCCGTTTGAGGTTATCAGTGCCGGTTTTATAAATGTATTGGCCCACACCCACAGACCCCACAAACGAAATCGCTTTAATTGCTGGGTCTCGTAGTAAAATATCAACCGCGGTTTTGTCACCATGGATAAGTTGTAACACGCCTTTTGGTGCGCCCGCTTCAACAAATAACTCCACTAAACGTTGTGGCGTCATGGGATCTTGTTCAGACGGTTTTAAAATAAAGGTATTACCGCAAGCAATTGATAATGGGAACATCCATAATGGGATCATCGCAGGGAAGTTAAACGGAGTAATACCGGCACACACACCTAATGGTTGCGTGTAGCTATACGTATCGATATTACGAGCAACGTTTTCTACCGTTTCACCCATCATTAACGACGCAACACCACAAGCATGTTCAGCAACTTCAATCCCGCGCCATACATCACCTTTAGCATCTTCAAAGGTTTTACCGGTTTCTTGCGCTAAAATTGTCGCTAATTCGTCGTGATGCTCTTTGAGCAAATGTTGGTAACGCAACATAACCCGAGCACGTTCAGACACGGGAACTTCTTTCCAGGTTTTAAACGCTTCTTTAGCACTGTGAATAGCCAGCTCGACTTCGGCGGTAGTAGCGCAGTTTATTTTTGCGATAACGCTGTTGTTAGCAGGGTTAGTCACATCAATATTGCGATCGCCGCCACCAAAGGTGAATTCGCCATCAATATAATGCTTAACTTGTGTAGTCATGTGGTTTTCCTCGATCCTTGAACATCTATGAGTGAGTAACATCACTCGTATTGAGTTATTGCACAGGTAATGCCGTTTATTATGTTTGTCAGTCTCACTCATTGAGTGGCTGGATGTACATTTACCTGCGCAGTGGTCTTATTGAACTTAGCGAGTGTGGCTTTATTCCACTTCTATCGCCATCGCGGTGGCTTCACCACCACCAATACATAGTGATGCCACGCCGCGCTTAAGACCACGGGCTTTTAAGGCATAAATCAATGTCACTAATAAACGTGCGCCAGAACAACCAATTGGATGACCTAATGCACAAGCACCGCCGTTAACATTGACTTTGCTGTTATCTAAACCAAGTTCAGACACGGCAAGCATGGTTACCATGGCAAATGCTTCGTTAATTTCATATAAATCAACGTCATCTTTACTCCACTGCACTTTTTCGAACAGTTTTTGCATCGCGCCAACGGGAGCTGTGGTAAACATTGATGGTTCTTGCGAATGAGTCGTATGGCCTTTAATGGTCGCCATAACGGTTAGACCTAACTGAGTGGCTTTCTCACGGGTCATTAACATCAGTGCCGCAGCGCCATCTGATATTGAACTTGAATTAGCCGCAGTAATGGTGCCGTCTTTAGTAAAAGCAGGACGTAAACTGGGGATTTTTTCAGGACGAGCGTTTCCAGGCTGTTCATCGATATCAACACTGATATCACCACCGCGAGCACTTACGGTGACAGATACCACTTCATCTTTAAACGCTCCCGACTGAATCGCTGCATTGGCTTTTTCCAGTGATGACAATGCGAAAGCATCCATTTGTTCACGGGTTAAGCCAAAATCATCGGCCGTTTTTTGTGCAAACGTGCCCATAGCGCCGCCAGTGTAGGCATCTTCAAGGCCATCTAAAAACATATGGTCCATTACTTTACCGTGCCCCATACGCATTCCGCTTCGAGCTTTGTCGAGTAAATATGGCGCTCTGCTCATGTTTTCCATGCCGCCAGCTACGACCACTTGGCTGCTGCCGGCTTTAATTAAGTCGTGAGCTAACATGACGGTTTTCATACCTGAACCACAGACTTTATTCACTGTTGTGGCACCAACACTTAGAGGTAAACCGGCACCTAATGTGGCTTGACGAGCTGGTGCTTGGCCAAGACCAGCAGGCAACACACAGCCCATTAGCACTTCATCTACGCTATCGGCACTGATCCCCGTTTGGGCTAAAAGGCCTTTAATCGCCGTGGCCGCTAACACTGGCGACGCGACCTCAGACAATGCACCTTGAAACCCACCCATTGGTGTACGCTTCGCGGCAACAATAACGATATCTTGACCTGTTTGCTCTGTACTCATAACCACTCCAATTCACTGCGCTTTAAAAATTATTGAAAATAATATCACACCACTTTGACGTTGACGCTAACGTAAAGCAAGTAAAAAATGGTCTAAAAGGTGATGTTAATCTCATGGCGTTGTCATCGAAGATTTACACTGGATAAAAAAACACTAGAAATGGTAGCTAACTAACTGTTTATAAATTAGTTATTATCAGGAGGTCTTACTGTGGAAAATTGGATTACACTTTAGTCTATGAAGTGGCCCCAGCATGAACAATTGTGCTATGAGTGCTAATAATTGACGACAAATTTTAGTGATTAATCTCATTTTAGCGGCTGATAGCAATACATCAGAATAGTGACATTCTGGAGAGTAGATAAACAAAAAAGGCTATTTCACGTTATCGCGTAATAGCCTTAATAAAAGTCACCTCAACGCAACAAAATAAACGCGTATAAAATTGAATAATAAGTGATTATTTTTTACTTTCCCATGGCGTTTTGGCGTTCATGTCGGACAGATCATAAGGCGTTAACTGATAGACATAATAATTAAGCCAATTGCTGATCAATAAACTGCCATGACTATGCCAACGCACGATAGGATCTTGGTTTGGATCGTCTTGACGATAATAATTTTGTGGAATATCAGGATTAAGATCTAGGCCTTTATCGCGCACATACTCGTCATTCAAGGTATCTTTTTGATACTCAGGATGACCCATAACAAACACGTTACGATTATCGCGACTAAGAACAATATAGGCTCCAGCATCATCAGACTCTGCCAATACGTCTAAATCAGGATGTTGGCGAACTTGTTCAATATCCATTTCGGCGAAGCGAGAATGTGGCGCAAAAAATTCATCATCAAACCCCCGCAATAATGGATGTGGATCGCTGGTGCGATGATGATTAAATACCCCCGAACGTTTAGTGGCCAACAACTTACGTTCTAAATTGTAAAGATGATAGAAACCCGCATGAGCAGCCCAGCACAGAAATAATACTGATGTCACATGTTTCTGCGACCAATCAATGATCTCGCGAATATGGTCCCAATAGACCACATCTTTAAAGTCAATTTGGCCTAAAGGCGCGCCAGTAATAATCAAGCCATCGTAATTGTTGTGCTTGATCTCTTCAAAATCACGATAAAAAGTATTCATGTGATCCACAGAAGTGTGCTTTGACTCTTTATCATGGATGCGTAATAAATCAACCCCGACTTGCAATGGCGTATTACCCAATAAGCGCAATAGCTGGGTTTCAGTTTCAATTTTATTGGGCATTAAATTCAAGATTAATACCCGCATTGGACGAATGTCCTGATTAGCCGCACGGGTTTCAGACATCACAAAGATATTTTCTGACTCTAAAATACCTGCTGCTGGCAGGTTATCTGGAATTCTAACCGGCATACTGATTACCTTTTGTGTGAAGAAAATAAATTATCTTGTGTATTTAGCCATAATGATGAATTTGTCATATCGACCATATCGACCATATCGCACTATCACTGCCACAGATAGAGCATGCCGAGGTGATGAGCGTATTTAGTCTTAGGTAAGTCACCGCTTAAGATCACAAAATCACCATAAATATTCGCCTAAAAAAACACCTAGATATTCTCAGGACTGTCAGCACATTACCATTGAAAATAATGTCTTACTTAGCGCTAAGGCGATGGATACGCTTTGACAGCCCATTATTGTCATCTAACTGATCACTCATTGTTAGTCGCTTTCATCATACACAAGGATGTCTAGAAGTCTACACGTCTTTAGTTGAAATATTTTCTCGCTTGTTATCAATAGCCGATATTCCTATTATAAGGCACCACATTACGATGATGCTGACTATGTTAACAACCACGCCTACCGCAACGGCAATGATTATTGGGGCGACGTCGCAATTAAGCCAAGCGCTTGCACGACAGCTATCTGAACAAAATGTATCCCTAGTGCTTTTTGTGCCAGATCCTGATGTATTAACCGATTTTTGTCGAACCTTACCAGGGGAAGTGAGCGTTTACCCGTTAAGTATTTTTGAGCCTGAAACCTTAATTAAGCAACTCACTTCTGCATGGGAGCAGCACAATGGTGCTCATCTAGTGATCGTCAATACGGGTGTGAATCATTACGACGCGGCACTACCTTGGCCGATTGAACAAGATATTGTTGATATCAATGTCAGAGGATTTGCCGCCATCAGTAACTGTGTGTTTAAGTTGATGTGTCAACAAGGTTATGGACAACTGGCGGCAATTAACTCAATAGCGGGCCAACGTGGTGGTCCAAATGTGGCTTATCATGCCTCTAAAGCGTTTGCCGCTAATTATCTGCAAGGTTTGTGCATGCATGCACAACGATTAAAATTACCTATTACGATTAGTGATATCCAGCTTGGCTTATATGATAAAGCGATGTTTCTCAATACGCGCTTTTTATTGTCGCCGATAGACAAGGTCGCTAAACAAATATTAACCGCCCTAAAAAAAGGTAAACGCCGAGTGTATGTCACTAAACGCTGGCGCTTTGTGGCGTGGATTAATCGCTTATTACCTGAATATATTTACAATACTCGCCATTGGAAACCGCGTAAAAAATCTTAATAAACAACACCAACAAAAACAGGAACCCTTAGGTTCCTGTTTCGTTATCACTGCCATTATCGCAGAGGTATTCTAAGTAGCGTGAACGACTTAAAACGTATAACCCACGCTGACCATGTAAACCCAAGGGTCAATATCGGTATCAACCACAACATGATCGGCACCCATATCAAAGCTCACATCAGTAGAAATTTGTGCATACCAAACTGACGCGTTAACTAACCATTTTTTGTCAATTTGATAATCAAGACCAACTTGAGCCGCAAGTCCCCAAGAATTCGATAAGCTTAAATTTTCTAAGCCAAGATCTTTCGCATCTTGAGTAAATTCATTGTCATAGAAATTAGTAAAGTTAACGCCTAACCCCACATATGGACGTAAAGCTGACTGTGAATCACCAAAGTAGTATTGTGCTACTAGTGTTGGCGGTAATTGCTTTGAGTCTGCAATTTTACCTAATGCACCCAGTGAAACATCGTGGCTAAAAGGCGATGCTGCAAGTAATTCAATACCGACATTATCAGTTAACATATAACCAAAGTTTAGCCCTAGCTGAACATCATTATCGACACTAAATTCAGCAACATTTGCCACTACTGGGCTTGACTCATTTGGAGCAACCATCGCCACACCGGCACGGACAATAATATCTCCAGCTTGATGGGCCGCAGCACTAAATGACAGGCCGGCAGATAATAAAGACACGGCAACTAAACTTAGGGTAATTTTCTTATTCATTTTTAACACTCCTTGGCAATGACAACTAGATGCAGTTGAGTGCATCCTCAACATTTGCCAACAACCTACATAAGTAATCTATGAGTAACATTGACATAGATCAACAAAAGCATAATACCCCTTTAGAGATAACAACTTAATTGAGTTAGCTTGATTTAGATCACATATCAAACTGAGTAAATCAGACTGTTAAGCGCATATTGAGAAAATATGAGAGGTCACAAAGAGCATTATTTAAAGCTTAGAAATGGCTCAGTAATTATAGTTAGTTTAGGGTACTGGAGTAGCCATTTCTTTTGAATGACTCTAGATTTAAACACACTGATGTCGCGTTTAGGATTAGCATGTAAACTCAGAGAAAAAAGACAGGCTAATCCAAAAACAGCGTCCACTTTAATCTCGTAGTCATGGGCCAATACTGTTGCAGAATTAGAGACTGTAAAAGGCATTTTTTGATTAATATGGGCAGCGACAGCAGGACTGGTATTGACTAATTTAACCCCGACTGCCGTCTGTTTTTCAGGCCAATAAGACATGGCGTCAAGACATGATAAATAAGCAGGATCGTTATTTCTGAGATGCATTCTGGCTTGATTTTTCACTGACCATGGCAAATCGGCTTGCAGCCTTAGTTTGGCTTCAATCGAGCGATCACGCTCTACAGATACATCACTATCACACCAGTAAATCACGTCGATATCATTTAATGCTTGTGACCTAATATGATGTAATTTATCCCATACCAAATTACGTACAAAGCCGGCAGCAATATACCAATCGCCAATATTGAAGTGGTTTAACACTTCACAGCATACTTGCAAGGCATTTAGACGCTGAGCATCTTGTTGCAACCATGTCGATAACTGCGCCTGTAACGCATCAGCCCCTGGTCGTTGCAACTCATTACTCACACAAGGTTCTTTAGCTGGCGTCATGCTGCTGCTCTGGTGCAGCGTCAGCAAATGCACTTAATTGCTGGCACTCATGCCAAATCCTGACAATATTGGGGTACGCGGCCAGCTCTAAGTTAAAGCGTTTGGCATTATACACTTGGGGGATCAAACAAATATCAGCCAGCGAAGGCGTATCCCCAAAACAGAAGCGTCCAGAATATTGGCCTAGTTGCACTTCCAGTGCAGTAAAACCAACATGGATCCAATGATGATACCAACGCATTTTATCGGCTTCAGACACGCCCATTTCGTTGACTAAATATTGTAATACTCGCAAATTGTCTAAAGGGTGAATTTCACACGCAATGGCCTGAGCCATACTACGTACAATGGCACGATCTTCAATATTGCTTGGCAGTAGATGATGATCTGGATACTTATCTTCGAGATACTCAATAATGGCCAGTGATTGCGACAATGTCAGCTCACCCTGCTCGCCGCTATCAACAAAGGCCGGCACTAAATGCTGTGGATTTAATTGATGAAAACTGGCACTGTGTTGCTCACCGCCATTATTAACTAAATGCACCGAAATATGTTCTGCGGATAACTGCTTTAAGTTTAATGCTATACGAACCCGATAAGCCGCACTTGAGCGCCAATAACCATAGAGCTTCATGTCAATTTCCTTATTTTTATTTTATTGTGCCTAACAAAAAGGCAATAACGACTGAACGCTATTGCCTTAATTATGTCGATTTACATTAACATTACCCTAATAATCTTAGGCTTTGTACTCAACCACTTTTTGATCGATAGAACCAAAAATACTCACACCGTTTTCATCAAACATTTCGATACGTACCGTATCGCCAAAGTGCATAAAAGGTGTTGAGGCTTTACCGTCGGCAATAATTTCAAGCATGCGCTTTTCAGCCAAACAGCTTGAGCCAGCACTGCGGTCATAGTTTGAAATAGTGCCAGAACCAATAATCGCACCGCTGCCCAATGGGCGAGTTTTAGCCACATGTGATACTAACTGACTAAAGTTAAAAGTCATGTCCACGCCCGCATTAGGACGCCCAAATAACTCACCATTTAAATGTGTTACTAGGGGTAAATGCACCTTGCTGTCTTGCCACTTATCACCTAATTCATCAGGGGTAATCGCAATAGGTGAAAACGCACTTGATGGTTTAGATTGGAAAAAGCCAAAGCCTTTACCTAACTCGCCAGGGATTAAATTACGCAGTGAGACATCGTTAACCAACATCAATAATTTGATGTGCTTAGCGGCATCTTCGCTGCTAACACCCATGGCGACATCATCAGTGATAATGGCAATTTCAGATTCAAAATCAATACCAAATTCTTCACTGGCCATTTCGATATCGGCTTTAGGCGCAATAAAACTGTCTGAGCCACCTTGATACACCAGAGGGTCGGTCCAAAAAGATGCCGGCATTTCAGCGCCACGCGCTTTGCGGACCAATTCAACGTGATTGACATAAGCACTGCCATCGGCCCATTGATAAGCTCGTGGTAAAGGTGATAAGCAACGGCTTTCATCAAAATCTGCCGCATTATCCATATGCCCAGCGTTTAACGCTTCATATAACTCATTCAATTGTGGGTAAAGCAGATCCCAAGCATCTAATAATTGCTGCATAGTATGTGCAATAGCAGGTACGGCGACGGTTTTGCTCAAATCTTTACTGACTAACATCAATTGGCCGTCGCGACGTCCGTTG